>DASVEA010000032.1:0-5575 GCA_036380815.1 Nitrospiraceae bacterium | reverse complement strand
TGTCACGAGTTGGGCCCACCGTGACAGTTGAGCACAGGCCCGGATGAGTGACTCGCCCGAACGAATGACGCCGACCTGTCCCCACATCGTTCGCCGAAGTGAGCTTCGCAACTTTTCCGCATCCTCCAGTGTGCCGAATTGGCCCGCTCGGAGCGTGGCCTCCTGAGACGACAGTGCGGAGAGCTCGTGTCTGTCGGCAAAAACCACGGCTGCTAATGCCGCACGCACGCCAAACACTAATCCTTCGAGCAAGGAATTACTCGCCAGACGATTCGCTCCATGCACACCGCTACAGGCCACCTCCCCGGCGGCAAAAAGCCCTGGAACCGTTGTCGCACCGTTCAGATCAGTCCAGACCCCACCCATCATGTAATGCGCGCTGGGAGACACAGGGATCCATTCTTCCGTGATATCGATGTCATAGCGAAGGCACGTCGCATAGATCGTCGGGAATCGCCGCTTCACGAATTCCGCACCCAAGTGGGTGACGTCAAGATAGACATGACGCGCTTTCGTCGCCGCCATCTCCGCCAAGATTGCCCGGGACACAATGTCTCTCGGCGCTAACGCGCCCATGGGGTGGTATCGCTGCATGAACAGTGCCCCTTTATTGTTGCGCAGGTGCGCACCCTCGCCTCGCATCGCTTCCGACAGCAAGAAGGGCGGACTCGATGGCAAGTATAGTGCAGTGGGATGGAATTGAACGAACTCCATATCTTGAAGCACCGCGCCCGCGCGCAGTGCCATGGCCATTCCATCACCGGTGGCGTTCGGGGGATTGGTCGTCCGCGCATAGATCTGCCCAGCCCCGCCGGTGGTCAGCACGATCGCGCGAGTCGGCAATACGAATTGGCGACCAGACCCTTCATCCAGCACAACTGCCCCACAGCAACGTCCTCCGTGGACTACAAGATCCACGGTAAAGTGATGATCCAATCGCTGAATACGCTCCTGCCGATTCACCTCGGCAATCAACACTCGCACCATCTCGTTCCCCGTCGCATCCCCTCGCGCGCGCAGGATGCGGCTTCGGCTGTGAGCAGCCTCCCGAGCAAACGCGAACTTGCCACCGACTTTGTCGAACTTAGCTCCCCACCCGATCAATTCTTGAATCCGCTCAGGTCCTTCTTCAACGAGGACTCTCACCGCCTCTTTCCGGCAGAGCCCATGCCCCGCTTTGAGCGTGTCGGTTAAATGGATGGCCACGTCGTCTTCTTCACTCATCGCCACCGCTACCCCGCCCTGTGCATGGATCGAACTACTCTGAAGCGGATGCCCTTTCGTCAACACCATGACACGGCCTGCACGGCTCAGTTCCAACGCCGCGCGGAGACCGGCCACACCGCTCCCAATGACCAAGAAATCAGCCTGCACAGGTACACGAGATCGACGAGATGGCATGGATTACTTCTTCTTGGGCGAACGTGTGGGATCGATCGTGGCCTGCCGAGCTTTCATACCGAAGGGAGAATCGCCCTGAACCCCGCGCAAAAGAATCGACTGTGTTCCGACCCACTGCAATCGCGTTTGACCTCGCTGGCGGAGGCCCGGATCGTCCGCATCTTTTTTCCACAGCCCCTGCCAATGCAGAAACACATCGATATTGTCCCCTTCGATCATGATGCGCTCGATGGCAAAGTCCAATGTGATGGCACTAAATGTCTCGAAATCGCCCTGGGCATCCTCCCGCAGCCGGTCAAGCTGGTCAATCGGCATCATGAGCGAGGCCAGATCCGACGAATCTTTCTTCAGATAGGCTTGGCGAAGCGATTCCACTGCCCGATCGATACGGAGGTACCGTTCGTGATCTTCGGGATATTGCATCGTCTTGCCACCGCAGCCGACGCCGATCAAGGATATCGAGCCGAGCAGGAGCAAGACGGGAAGCAGTGGGAATTTGTACGGGAACATGATGGCTGCAGTATAGGAACGGGTATCAGGCAGGTCAAGCGGCCCGTGAGCCGGCCCTCACCGCATCGCAGGTCACCAAGCCGTTCGGCCCCGGCCGAATCATGATCAATAAAATCCGTTGATGACCTTGCAATTTGGGGCGAAAACTTCTACACTCCGCCTCTTGCAGGAGACAGAACGCATGTCCAGTGTGCTGAAAAAACGCCGTAAAAAAATGCGCAAGCACAAGTACAAAAAGCTACGCCGGCGTCAAAAGTTTGAACGTCGTAAAAGCTAGGCTCACCCGAGAAGGGGGAGGAGGGGTCCGTGCCCGAAGGCAAGAAGGTTCGCATCCGCGTCCGGACTGTGAACTGCGTCTACGTCGGAGACTTTCTCATTCCTCCCATGCGGCATCGTGTGTCCGATGCAATTAACGAAGAGCAACGTCTTTTCATCAGCCTCACCGACGTGGTGATCGATGACAAGGATCGATCGGACTACGTGGCCGTTAACAAGAACCTGATCGAGTCAATCGCACAACTGTAGCTGCCACAACGCCTCCGGCTTGCGCCCCCCTCTGCCGTTCTCACTTGGTTTTCCGTAGCCACCTCCTCTAAGATCGCCCCTCAATGTCCACCTTCTCACGATTTCTCCCGTTCCTGAAGCCCTACCTGTCCCGCATGGTGCTGGCAGGCCTGCTGGTTATGGGAGTCGCCGCCATCAATCTGGCTCTGCTGCGCTTGGCCGGCACCCTGTGGGACATCATTACCGTGCAGCACGACCAGTCCCGAATGACGGACTTGATCGCCGTCTTTCTCGGGCTCGTCGTCCTGCAGGGGCTCTGTTCGATGGGCCATAGCTATCTGACTGCATGGATTTCGCAGCGTATCATCGCCGACTTTCGCCAGCATCTCTTTGCGCATCTGCATACCTTATCGGTAAGCTTCTTTGCCCGCCGGCGAACCGGCGAACTCCTCTCACGGCTCATGAACGACGTGACGGTCATCCAATCAATCGTCACCGAAACGCCGATTGACAGTGCGAAACATCTCGTGACCTTCATCGGAGGAATCACCTTCTTATTGACGATGAATTGGCGGCTCTGCCTCTTGATCCTGGTTCTGCTCCCTTTGCTCGTCCTCGTGGCCAAGTTCTTCGGGCGAAGGCTGAAATCCCTCTCGACTTCGATTCAAGATCAAACCGCTGCATTGAGTACCTTGATCGAGGAAGTGATCTCCGGAATCCGGATCGTGAAGTCCTTCGTCCAGACACAGCGCGAAGAGACCAGGTTTGCCGCGCAAGTCGAACAGACCTTGGCGTTGTCGATGCGACGGGCCGGCACCATGGCAGTGTTTATTCCCGTCATCAGTCTCCTCACCTTCTCCGCCGCAGCGGCGGTATTGTGGTATGGGGGACACCAGGTCATCGACGGGAGCGTATCGCCGGGCGATCTCTTTGCGTTCGTCCTCTTTGCCGGAATTCTGATCGGCCCCTTCAGTTCC
Source organism: Nitrospiraceae bacterium (assembly GCA_036380815.1). Lineage (GTDB taxonomy): Bacteria > Nitrospirota > Nitrospiria > Nitrospirales > Nitrospiraceae > Palsa-1315. The sequence continues at coordinate 2,183 of DASVEA010000032.1, read as the reverse complement.
GCTGCCCGCGTGTTCGCGCAGATCAGGGAGGCGCAGGGTGCCACCCAACGGGTTTTCGAAATTCTGGACACAAGCTCCGAGGTGAGCGACTCCCCCACGGCCACGTCGCTGTCCGCCGTCTCGGGGCACATCCGGGCAGAACACGTCAGCTTTGCCTACGATCCACGCCAACCGGTCTTGACGGATGTGTCGTTCGAAGCCAGGCCAGGCGAACTAGTCGCCATCGTCGGTCCCACCGGCGCCGGAAAGACGACCGTGATGAACTTGCTCCACCGCTTCTACGATCCGACTGAGGGGCACCTCACCATCGACGGGCAAGATCTCCGCCAGGTCACAATGGACAGTTGGTATCGGCAGATCGCGCTGGTCCCGCAAGAGACGATCTTGTTCGGCGGGACGATTCTCGACAATATCCGCTACGGAGACGGGAAGGCCAGTCAGGAAGAGGTGGTAGCGGCGAGTCGTGCGGCCCATGCCCACGACTTCATCATGAGCTTCCCGGATCAGTATCAGACCATCGTGGGGGAAAAGGGGATCAATGTGTCAGGCGGTCAGCGGCAGCGCATCGCCATCGCCAGGGCCATTGTGAAAAATCCACGGATCTTGCTGTTAGATGAAGCCACCTCTGCCCTCGACAGTGAGTCGGAACGACTCGTCCAGGAGGCGTTGGAACAACTCATGAAAGGCCGAACGACCTTTGTGATCGCCCACCGCTTGACGACCATCCAACGAGCTGATCGCATCCTCGTCCTCAACAAAGGGCGCCTCGTGGAGACCGGTACCCATGCCGAACTGATGGACCATAAAGGGCTCTACCAGTACCTTTACACCCTTCGTCTCCTCGAACTCCCCTCCTAGCAGGATGCTGAAAAAGTCCGCCAGCGGCGTTCTCGCATCGCTCAGAAGCTCAACGTACCGAAGCGTACGCCTCGCCTCTTCGCTCGCTGCGGCCTTGCTGAACGGCCTTTTTGAGCATCCTGCCTGGCATTCTACGATTGTCCTAGAAATCGGGACAATTGACCGTTCACCTGCTACAACAGTTTTTCGCCGACTCCTAACTCGCGTGATTCATGAAGCTTCTTCTGCAGGCGCGGGTACGCGGCTGTGATGGGCAGTCTCGCCATTCAGCGATCCGTGAAACGTGAAATGTCAAATGTGAAAGGGTTGGAGGAAACGCACTCGGCAGTTCCACGTTCAACATTTCATGCCTCACCGTTCCTGGGAGCGAAGCGAGAACGCCAATGGCGGACTGAGCCGGTTTCCTGATAGGTTGTAAGAAAAAGCCTGCTCCGCCGGCTGTTCTCCTACACGAACCGTTGAGGAGTCCCATGCCACATTCATCACGCCGAACCGTCCCATCAAACCCAGCCGGTCCATCGCCGCTCACAGCGGAACAGCAGCGTCTCGATGAAGACACCCGCCGACAGGAACATTGGAAACGCTGGGGGCCCTATCTCAGCGAACGGGCCTGGGGTACCGTCCGCGAAGACTACAGCCCGCACGGGACTGCCTGGGAATCGTTTTCTCACGACCAGGCTCGCTCACGCGCCTATCGCTGGAACGAGGACGGACTCGCCGGCATTTCCGATCGTCATCAATATATCTGCTTCGCCATTGCTCTCTGGAACGGACGAGATCCCATTCTGAAGGAACGAGTCTTCGGCCTCACGGGCAATGAAGGGAACCACGGCGAAGACGTCAAGGACTATTACTTCTATCTCGATTCAACCCCGACCCATTCCTACATGAAGTACCTCTATAAATACCCGCAGGCGGAGTTCCCTTATGCGAAGCTCGTCGACGAGAATCGGCGACGGGGCCGGCGGAGCGTGGAATACGAACTGATTGATACCGGCGTCTTCGACGAGAATCGCTACTTCGACGTCGTCGTAGAATATGCCAAGGCATCCCCAGAAGATCTGTTGATCCGCATTCACGTCGTCAACCACGGGCCTGATCCAGCGAAGCTGACGCTTCTGCCGACCCTCTGGTTTCGAAACACCTGGTCCTGGGGGCTCGACGCGCGCCGGCCGCGAATGCGTGAAGGAGACGCCGCCAAAGGCATGAACGTCATCGAGCTGGACCATGAGTACTACGGCCGACGCCGTCTCTGGTGCGATCGCGAACCAACGCTACTGTTCACGGAAAACGAGACGAACAGCAGGCGGCTCTACAAGGATACG
>DASVEA010000031.1:0-2774 GCA_036380815.1 Nitrospiraceae bacterium | reverse complement strand
GACTTCTATGCGCTCGCCAAGGGGTTAAGCTTGGATGTTCTTATCGAGACCCATCATGAGCGCGAACTTGATACCGTATTAGAACGACTCCCGGAAGCGCGGCTCATCGGCATCAACAACCGAGATCTCAAGACCTTCACGGCCGATCTGGCCGTTACGCTGCGATTGGCGAAGCGGATCCCAGCCGACAAGCTGATCGTCAGCGAAAGCGGCATCCACCAGCGCGCCGATGTGGTGCGATTGATCGAAGCCGGTATCCATGCCATGCTCGTCGGAGAATCACTCATTCGTGCGGAAGACATGGCAGCGAAGATCCGTGAGTTGAGAGGAGTTCAAGCTCCGTCGCACGCCTAAGATGCCCTACACACCCAAAGTCAAAATTTGTGGCATCACCAACGCCGAGGACGCCGCCACGGCAGTCGACGCTGGAGCCGATGCCTTAGGATTCGTGTTTTATCGGAAAAGTCCCCGATACATCGAGCCCACGCTGGCCCGGCAGATCATTATGACCCTGCCTCCCTTGGTGATACCGGTGGGTGTGTTCGTCAATGAAGACCAGCAAGTGGTTCGGAATCTGATGGACGACTGTGGACTCACGCTCGCACAGTTAAACGGAAACGAATCGGCGATCTATTGCAAAGAGTTAGGTCGTACGGTCCTGAAAGCGCTTCGCGTGAAAGATCGGAGTACGTTTCTCGCCTTGGCGGAGTTTCGCGGGCGGGCCAGTGTACGAGGGTTCGTGCTGGACGCTTTTTCCGATCAGGCCTATGGAGGCACTGGACAGGTGATTGATTGGCAACTCGCTGCAGAAGCAGCAAAGGCTGCGAGCATTCTCCTGGCCGGGGGGCTCACTCCCGACAATGTTGGGAAGGCGATTCAGGCGGTACAACCGTACGGTGTAGATGTGAGCAGTGGCGTCGAGCGGGCACCGGGCAAGAAAGATCACGAGAAAGTGCGTGCATTCATTCGATCCGTCAAGGTTGTCTCTTTGATATGAGCCCGTCTATACTGCAGCACTAGGCAGAACGCTGAAAAATCCCGCCTGCGCAAGATGACCGTTATTTGGTTTGTTTGGTCTGTATCGTTTGTTTGGTTGAACGAAACTAACCAAATCAACCAAATAATCCAGATGAACCAGACAGACCTGACTTGTTCCAGGCGTGTACGATCGAGGTCCTGCTGCGCCAAAGTGTTTTTTCTTCAGTCTGATAAACGAGCGCGAGGAAGGTGATGAGTTCGGTTCCCAACAAACAAGGTCGCTTTGGTGCATATGGCGGACGTTATGTTCCTGAAACACTTATGCCTGCTCTGCTTGAGTTGGAGCAGGAATATTCCCGCGTGAAAAAAGACCGGCGCTTCCAGTCCGAACTCGCCTATTATTTGAAGCACTACGTTGGTCGGCCGACCGCGCTCTACTTTGCACAACGACTCACGAAGCGGTTGGGCGGAGCGAAGATCTATTTGAAGCGCGAAGACCTCTGTCATACCGGAGCCCATAAAATCAATAACGCAATCGGGCAAGGGCTTTTAGCCCAGCGGATGAAGAAGCCGCGCGTCATTGCTGAAACCGGAGCCGGACAACATGGGGTGGCGACGGCGACCGTCGCGGCGATGTTCGGACTTCAATGTGAAATTTATATGGGGACGGAAGATATGCAGCGCCAGGCGCTGAACGTCTTCCGGATGAGATTACTCGGCGCAACCGTCACGAGTGTCGACGCCGGAAGCCGCACGCTCAAGGATGCCATCAGCGAAGCCATGCGAGATTGGACGACGAATATCCGCACGACCCACTACATTCTCGGTTCAGTTCTCGGGGCCCATCCCTATCCGATGATGATCCGTGACTTCCAATCCGTCATCGGACGTGAAACTCGACGGCAGATCCTGGCGGCAGAAGGCCGATTGCCGGATTGCCTGATTGCCTGCGTCGGCGGTGGCAGCAATGCCATGGGGCTCTTCCATGCGTTCATTCTGGACAAGAAGGTGAAGATGGTTGGCGTTGAAGCCGGTGGCCTGGGGGTCGCGAGCGGAAAGCATGCCGCGCGTTTTGCCGGAGGAAAGCCAGGTGTCTTGCAAGGCACCATGACCTATCTGCTCCAGGGTGACGATGGACAAGTTAATCTGACGCATTCGGTTTCAGCCGGGTTGGACTACGCCGCGATCGGCCCCGAACACAGTTATTTGCGGGATCAAGGCAGAGCCGAATACACCTCGGTGACCGACGACGAAGCCATGGCAGCGTTCGATCTGCTGGCCAGAGAAGAGGGGATCATGCCGGCCCTCGAAAGCGCCCATGCCATTGCCCACACGGTGAAAATGGCGCCGGCGATGAAAAAGAACAATCTTCTGGTCGTGAATCTATCCGGTCGTGGAGATAAGGATGTCCAACAGATAGCCAAAATGCGAGGGATCACGCTGTGATATCGAGGCTTGACCGTACCTTTGCACGGCTTCGGCAGAGAGGTGAAAAGGCCCTCATTGCCTATGTGATGGCAGGCGATCCCTCACTGCAAGACTCCGAACAACTTGTCGTAGAGTTAGAACAGGCCGGGGCCGATATCATTGAACTGGGTGTCCCGTTTTCCGATCCCATCGCCGATGGTCGCGTGATCCAACAGGCGGCAGAACGAGCCTTGCGCAGTGGGACATCGCTTCGAACGATCCTTCACATGGTCACACGCCTCAGGGCCAGGACCCAGATTCCTCTGGTCTTGATGGCGTACTACAATAATATTCACGCGTTCGGTGCTGAACGGTTCTGCCATGAGGCT
>DASVEA010000030.1:0-28894 GCA_036380815.1 Nitrospiraceae bacterium | reverse complement strand
GTGTATTTGAGAAATTCGGAATAGCAGGATGCTGAAAAAGTCCCCCAGCTTCGTTCTCGGCTCATCGAAATCCTCAACGTACCCCAGAGGGTACGCCTCCGGTTTCGACTCGCCTGCGGCCTTGCTGGATGGCCTTTTTGAGCGTCCTGCTGGCTACTCAGAAGAATCACCCTGCGAACACTCGCAACACCTTGTCGCGCAAAAACCGAGTTTTCCGCAAACTGCTAGCGTCACAGGAGTCCTCACACCATGAATTCTCCTCGCACAATCGTCGGTATCTTAGTCGGGGGCGGACCGGCTCCCGGCATCAACAGCGTGATTAGCGCGATCACGATCCGAAGCCTGCTCGGCGGTTGCGACGTGGTCGGCATCCTCGACGGATTCAAATGGCTCATGGAAGGCAATGTGAGCCAGGTCCGGCCCCTTGCGATCGACGAGGTGAGTCGCCTGCACTTCCGAGGCGGATCGTATCTGGGCACCTCGCGGGCGAATCCGACAAAGAAGGCCGAGTCTCTCGCTCAGGTCCTGTCCTCCTTGATGAGGCTGGGCATCACGCGCCTGGTGACCATCGGTGGAGACGATACGGCCTTCTCATCACTCAAACTGGAAGAGCAAGTGGCCGGGCGCATTCAGGTCGTGCATGTGCCGAAGACGATCGACAATGACCTCGATCTACCGTATGGCATTCCGACGTTCGGCTTTCAAACGGCCCGGCATGTCGCCGTCGAGATCGTCAAGAATCTCATGGTGGACGCCCACACCACGTTGCGCTGGTACTTTGTTGTGACGATGGGCCGCAAAGCCGGCCATTTGGCCCTCGGGATCGGTAAGGCCGCGGGCGCCACGCTCACCGTCATTCCCGAGGAATTTGGGGAACGGCCGGTGAGACTCCAGCGTCTGGTGGATCTTGTGATCGGGACGATGGTCAAGCGTCTCAGCGAGGGGCGCTCCGACGGGGTGGTTGTGTTGGCGGAAGGACTGATCGAGATTCTTGACCCGCGAGATCTGGGTGGATTGGACCATGTCGAGCGAGATGAACATGGACACCTGCGATTGGCAGACGTGGATATCGGCGATGTGCTCCGGCGTGAAGTGACGAAGGGCATGAAAGCCTTGGGGCTTGTCACGACGATCGTCAGTAAGAATGTGGGGTATGAACTACGTTGTGCGGACCCGATTCCGTTCGATATGGAATACACTCGCGATCTCGGCTATTGCGCGGCGCAGTTCCTTCTCGATGGAGGCACTGCGGCCATGGTGTCTATCCAAAATGGACGGTTTACTCCGATTCCTTTCAAGCAGATGCTGGATCCAGTCAGCGGCCGGGCGAAAGTGCGGATGGTGGATATCACGGCGCAGTCGTACCAGATCGCCCGCCAGTACATGATCCGGTTGTCCGAGGAGGACTTCAAGGATCCGGTGGCACTGGGCCGCTACGCGACTCTCGCGGGAATGTCGCCGGAGGCGTTTCTGGCCAGGTTTCAGCCACTCGCTCGAAGGTGACGGATACTCAAACGCAAGGAGCCAGAACATGAATGTGCTCGTGGCCACGGATGGATCGAAGTATGGACGATGGGGGCTGAACTGGGTGGCCAAGCTGCCGTTCGTCAAGCCGCCGCTGGTGACGGTGCTGCATGTGCTCGATAGCGCCGCGCTCCGTGGGCCGTTTCGGACGCGGCCAGAGATTCAGCGCATAGAAGCGAGCTCGGCAAGAACCCTCAGGAAGGCCAAGCAGCAATTGGCGTCGCTGAAGCTCAAGGGCATAGTCCGCAAGGAGCAAGGAGCGGTCGCACCGGCGATCTTGAAACGCGCGCCGAAACGGGATGGGCTCCTGGTAGTGGGCAGTCAGGGCCTCGACGCCCTCGACCGCTTCATGCTCGGCAGCGTGTCGACGAAACTCATCCAGCATGCAACCTGCCCTGTGCTTGTCGTCAAGGACGAGGCGGCGCCGTTGCGGCGGATCACTTTGGCGACCGATGGATCGGACGCATCGGCCAAAGCATTGGCGTTTGTGCTGACCAAGTTTCAGCCGGATCGTTTGAGCGGCATGGGCGGGCGGGTGTCGATTCATGTAAGTGTGATCCATGTCATGGCACGCCGCTCTTTGGCCCCCATCACGATCTCACCGACGATACCGTGGATTCAGCAGCGGGAGCTGAAAGAAAAGGAGGTAGGCCGGAAATTAGTCGAACAGAGCGTGCAGAAGCTGATCGAGACGGGATATACGGCTGAGCCTCTGTGTCAATCTGGTAATCCAGCTGAAAAGATCATGGAGGCGGCTTCCAAACATCATGCCGATCTGATCGTAATGGGGGCCAAGGGGCTGGGCGCCATTGACCGGTTTCTCCTCGGGACCGTTTCGACTCGGGTGGTGCAGCACAGTTCCTGCTCGGTCCTCGTGGTGCGATAGCATCGCGGGGCGACTAGCCCCGGATTTAGCCCGTAGCTAATCAGGCGAAACTATGTCGACGACGGAGAGGCCGATCCTGTCATTGACTTAGCCAAAACGCTAATTGTTATTCACGGTAAGATAAATTTTGACCCGCCCATCCTTCTTGGTGTCAAGTAAGTACACTCTGATAGCCGAGCTATTTCCAGGTTTATATGCGGAAAACTTATCTGTCTTGGTGTAAGACTCTGTGTCAGTGTCCTCGTCAAGATCCATTCCGACCCAACCATTCGGCAGGCTATTGCGCAATCGTTTAACGATATCCTCCACCGATTTGTCGGCTTCCGACCTGTCTGCAAATCTGAATATGCAACTCCACGTCGCTCCACTATGATCGTCTTTGTCCCTCACCAGGCACTGCTTGGCCCCGGGAAAGGTAACTTTTGACTGCCAGGTTGTACCGGTATCAGCATCGACAGCTTTATGTCCTGTTCTTAAAGTTTTGAAGTCTCCAGTGGATGCCGTGAGAACGGCTTGAGTCACTTCACGGTCGTCTTTCCCAGCGGAGCCAACTGGAACTTGGTGGTTGTCGGACGGACAATCATGGCCTGTACAAGTAATCCGGTAAATCGTCTGGGTCCACTTTAGCCTTAAACGAAATGCTTCATACTCGATCTCATATTCGCCAGCACTTCCCCCTGATGCTCTCGCGCTGAGATATGCGTTCCCTATCCAGAGAAAGCGCATATCTTCATAGGGGAAAGGATCATTCACGGTGAGCATCAGGTCGCCGGAGCTATCATCATAGCCAACGATGAGGGCCATATGTTGAGGCGTTCCATCGACCTTGAACCCAGGCGGTGAAATTCCAACAATAATAGGACGGCCCTGATCTAGCTCGTTTTTCACTTCTGCTTCAGAAAGGCTTCCGCTCTTCGATTGAACTGTAAGTGCGATATCTCCAGCCGTACCGCCCCGCGTAGCAATTAAAGGATACTGTTCAAGCATGTTCACCATGGTAGCTTCATCACCGGCCGAGAGATCACATTCAACGCAATTCGGTATCCCCTTGCAAAGGTTTCTACCCTGCACGATCCCACACTGGTAATCTGTCCGATGAGCAGCGGGAACGTAATAGTATTTGAAGACCATCTCTCCAACAGCTGCCCAACACCAACTAGGGCGTTCCTGAAACATCGGAGGGATATGTAATTTCATCTCCGCTGCCACGGTCAGGTTGACCGGTACCAGCAGAACAAGAAATAACCCGACTCCGAATGCCGCCATTCTATTTTTCACCGGTTTTCCCTCCTTCATTCTTGAAACTCCTTGAGCAAGTCCCGAACTTCCTCCTCAAGCAACTCATTGACCCTGTCTCCTTGTGAGTGCGCCGTCGCCACCGGCTTCCCATATCAATAATCGCAACCACCTCACGCTTGTACTCGGCTGAAAACCTCCGCCGTTGTGCCATGCCACCCCTCCTGGCCCATTATGGACCGTAATAAGGCGTCCGTAAAAGCAGGGCAGAACCCGTCAGCTGCGGGCTGTCTGTGCAGAATAGCAAGGCAGTTGCAGTCATGCATCATACCCTTCAGTGCCACCGTCCGCCCTCCGACTCCTCGTTGGATCCACTCCATTGGCTGCATCAACTGGTTCTCTTTCGCCACTCCCACAGCGGCACATGAGCCGGGTCAGCCCACAACCTTTCCGCACCCTCGCCGGCTCGTTCTCACCTCCCGTCCAGCACCGTATCACCGGCGCGTATTTCCGATACCACCAGCACCAGCCATCCTTGACCAGCGAGTGAATGTCTCCCTCCAAATTACTAGTTGATCCAAACAAGCTTTTCCGGTAGCATGTGCAAGCGGCGTCATTTAAGGAGCTGGCTGGATCAACCGACTCAGAGGAGTCCATAGTCAAATCCACGGTTAACCCAGGAGGTTATCATGGAACCGATGATTGTCTTGGCTGTCTTATTCGCCGTGTTCTGTGGGCTAGCGGGTCTGATTTTGGGGACTAACAATCCTAATTGATGGCATGCCAGAATGTACTCCTCCCCATTCTTATAATTGAGCGGGGTGGGTCGTTCTTTTGAGTGTCGTTGGGACTGCGGGAGGCGGACTCGCTACCTGACTTATATTGGCCGACAATTCGCGTTCCATGAGAGCGATGCAGGCTAAAGCCAAGTGCGCCAACGCCAAGGAATAAGTCTGTCACTTCCCCTCCTTCTTCTCCCATTCCTACGGCGGCACCGGTTCGTGACTTCTTCCCAAAACACAAGCTCAGACATAGCTTGCTAGGCCCGCGTGTCGTAGGCTTGGCCTTGCTCCGGGCAGTCGACGCGAGCCTGCGAGTACCCCATTAATTTAATCAAATGTGATTCAGCACCGAATCGTTTTCGATTCACATGGACCGCGTTCCATCCTCCTGTAAGAGCTTGCGCGGGTGTGCAATGCTGGAAAACTCCACAGGCTACGACAGAGGACATGCGCGTTTCAGATTAGGCACGTGGCTTGCTGGATGTTCGTCTTATTCGATCACCGTTTCCGTCTTATTTAACAAGAGGGATACGAGGAGAGGGCGTAATATCTTTTCAATCTCGATGGCGACCATCCTGTTCATTGATGACGAAGATCCGTTGCGGAAGCTCTGCCAGACTGCGCTCGAAGGGGCGGGGTACCGTGTCCTGACCGCCGAAAGTGGGCAACACGGCCTGCGTCTCTTTCAGCATCAGGAGGTGGATCTGGCCCTCGTCGATATTTTTATGCCGAGCATGGACGGCTTGGAAGTCATTCAACTTCTTCATAAGACCCGACCCGCCTGCAAGATCATTGCGATGTCAGGCGGCTCATGGGAGTGGGACTATCTCGACGCGGCGAAGCATATGGGGGCGAACGACACGCTCAAGAAGCCGTTCAGTGTGCAAGAGTTGCTGGCTGCGGTTTCATCTCAACTGAAATGAGAACACTCCATGCCCCCCCGGTGTCCGACACGACGTATCTAAACCCTTCCCCTAAACACATGATGCGCCTCAACAACACAACGAGCGATTCGGCACCGGGTTTTTCAGGCCCTGATGTCAATCCGGTAGAGACCCTGCACACCGCCCGCTAGCCTAGTCGGCCGCTGATTCATCCTCCATCTCCTCCATCAGAGCGCTGATCACTTGCTCCAAACGCTGGTGCTCAGTCTCCGTGATCCGAACGAAGGCCAGCCCGAATGTCTGGCCGCTCACCCACTGTACGCTGGCCGCTTCAATCATGAGCGGCCATTCGATGTCTGGCGCATAGATACGCAACTCCAACGACGCACCCGGCTCCACGGTGACCGGACTCTCGATGCGGCATCCGCCTGTAGACAGATCAAGCATGATGCCCATTCCTTCTAGTTTCGAGGCAGCCGAAAACGTGGTTCGGAATTGCACGCGGAGACGCGGCGTCGCTCGGCGATCCGCCGTCTTCATATCCATGACGGACAGGCCTTCCACGTTTCCATCAACGAGGCGTTGGCCAAAGGCAATCCCGTGGATATCGGCTTCCTGCTCCGTCGCATACAAGACCTCGTCTGAGAATTCGCGAGTTTGGACGCCACGGTGATCTTCCAACGAGATGAAGATGCGCAGCCGCCATTTCTCACCGTCTACCAGGTGATGCGGGGCGGATTGAATGGTGTATCCCTGATACTCGACCGTCTTTTCCAATTGGCTCAATTCTTCCCTTGCGGCAATGGCAGATCACTAGAGAAGCGCCAGCCCATGAGAGAGAGATTCCTCCCGGTGCCGTGGCCCTCAAAGAGGCCGCAGTGGTAGGTGACGGGACAACACAGGGGGAAGTGACGGTAAGGCCGAATCGTGAAGCGCATGAGAGCCTCTCAGGGAAGTGCATTGTAGGAGGGTTGCTCACAGGGCGCAAGATACGAAAGAGCAAGAGGATGCCGCACAAAGCAACAGTGTTCTCTTGTATTCATTACACGGGCGGGGTTCTTTATTTGATGTCGTTCTTCTCTTGGGGTAGATTCCAACCACAAAAAGCGCTCGTAGAGTAACCCGGAGACTGGACATGCCCCCCATCGTTGTACAGAACGAGAAGCTCCTGCCCTATATGACGGATCATTACGATCCGGCGCGTCTAAGACAGCTCCGACGTTTTCTTGAGCGTCACGGCACGTTCAAGTTCGCTCCGCTTCGCACGCACTTGTTTCCTGCTGCCGTCGTCACTCGTTCAACCAGCCAGAGCGGATACCAGCATGTCTGGGTCCGGGATAACGTCCATGTGAGTCATGCATTGTATGTCTCTGGCCACGTGCGTGCAGCTGCGCAAATCATGTCCGCCCTGATGCAGTTCTTCGCCCGGCACCGTCGCAGGTTTGAGGACATCATCCATGGAAGAGTCAAGTGTGCCGATCCCATGTCCCGCCCTCATGTCCGCTTCAATGGTGTCACCCTTCAGGAGTCCGGAGAAACGTGGGCTCATGCTCAGAACGATGCGCTCGGCATTTTTCTTTGGATGTACTGCACGCTCGCCTGCGAAGGGATCTTGAAGCCACCTCCTAATGCGGTGGAGACGCTGACTCTCTTCCCGCGTTACTTTGAGGCCATTCGCTATTGGGCGGATGAGGACAGTGGGCATTGGGAAGAAGGACGAAAGATCGAAGCCTCAAGTATCGGAGCTGTGGTGGCTGGGCTGGCAAAGCTTCGCGCGTTCGTATCTGAAGGATGCGCAAGCGCGGCTCTCAGTGGCCGAAGCTCGCGGGTCTCCGACACCTTCCTGAAAACGCTGGAGCGACGTGGACGAAACGAGCTCAAGAGGATTCTGCCTCATGAATGTGTCCAAGCGTCTTCAGCGAAGAAGCGACGATACGACGGCGCGCTCTTATTTCTCGTCTACCCCCTTGAGATCGTCGGAGAGGCGATGCGCGGTCGTATTCTCAAAGACATTGCCGAGAGTCTGGAGGGTCCTTACGGAATCAAGCGTTACGTCGGTGATTCCTATTGGGCTGCCGACTACAAGGAGAAATTAGACCCGACGCAACGCACGGTCGATTTTAGCGACAGGGTTGAGATGAGAAATACACTCCTTGCGCCGGGGCAGGAGGCTCAGTGGTGTCTGTTCGATCCCATCATGTCGGCAGCGTACGGCCGAAGATACCAACGTACCGCAAGGAGAGGGGATCTTAACCGACAGACCTACTATTTCAATCGTTCGCTTGGCCAGCTCACGGGGAAGGTCAAGGGCATTCAAGAATTCCAATGCCCGGAGGCGTACTATCTGGAGAGAGGAAGATATGTACCGAACGACCAAACTCCTCTCTTGTGGACACAAGCGAACCTGCTCGTGGCCCTAAGGATGATGGAAAAGAGTCTGTTTGTTTGTAGAACACGTCAATGAACTCAAAGATCTCAGCCCGCGCGTCCCGCTCTTCTCGCCCTCTGCCCCATAGACCAGACAAACCAGATCAACCAAACAGACCAGCTCCGCTCCTCGCCAAATCCGCAAAGGGGCTTTGAATTCTGGACATTTATCGGAATCCCGCGTAGATTTTCCCGCCGTGGCCGCCACTCCTCCTAAACACTTCTCAATGATCCGCGAGTTTCACCTGGCCGACTTTCTGACGCTGGCCAACGCCGCGTGCGGACTCGCGGCCGTGTTCTTCAGCCTGCGCTACATGGGCAGCCAGTCGTCGGTCGATTTTTTCGCCGCCACGGCCATGACGCCGGCGGCCCTGCTCTTCGACTGGCTCGATGGCCGTGTCGCCCGATGGCGGCGCATACATTCGGCGCTCGGGCGCGAATTGGATTCGCTGGCGGACATCATCTCGTTCGGGGTCGCTCCGGCGGCACTCGGATTCGTCGCCGGCCTGCGTGGAGGATGGGACTGGATCGCGCTGATGTATTTCGTCTGCTGTGGGGTCAGCCGACTGGCCCGCTACAACGTGACTGCCGAGAGTCTCTCCGAGGGCAAAGACAGGGTGGCCTACTTCGAAGGCACGCCCATTCCCACGACCGTCCTGCTGACCGGCGTCCTCACCCTGGCCGCCTGGCAGGACCGGCTGGGCGAGAGCCTCTACTGGGGCGCGTGGAACGTCGGGCCGTTCGACCTGCACCCCTTGTCCTTGCTGTTCGTCCTGTCCGGAACCTTGATGATCAGCAAAACAGTACGCATCCCAAAAATGTAACGACGTACGCTGTTGTGTATTTGCTTTCTCTTGTCTGTCTGGGCTCTGTTGCGCTGTCCCATCTGGTCACCACGCGTGGGCGACAGGAAGCGCATTCCAATCAGTCGTGTAGGCCGGTGAGCGACGGTGAAACTGCGTCTTCCATGCTTTCGTCAATCCATTCGCCGCGTATTCCAGCGTGCCGGATCCCCACCGATCATTGACCGCATCGAGGGCGGCCATCAAGCGTTTGGATCGTGGACGATCCTGGCGGTCGAAGAGATCGGGCTGCACCTGGCCTGAGGGAACTAAGGCGGTGAACATCACCCCCGCCTTTTTGTACCGATATCCGTCCCGGTAGATGGTGCGAATTCCGCGCAATGCCGCTCGAATGAGTTCCGAGGTCGTATCCGTGCCCACAGAAAGCGAACAAGTCACCGAGTTCCGATACTGCGGCTCATCTGTGAACTCGTTCGTCATCAGGAACACGGTCAGCACCGTGGACGCGAGTCCTTCCCCGCGGAGCTTCTCCGCAGCACGAGAGACATACGACGCCACCGCTTCTTCCATCTCAGCGAGCGTGCTCACGGAGCGGCCAAACGCCCGTGAGCAGGTAATCCCCTGCTTGGGTGACGGGCACGCTTCCAGTTCCAAACACGAGCGTCCTCTGAGTTCATAGACCAACCGCACGCCGACAATGCCCATGTGCTTCCGAATCCATTGATCGTCTGCCTGGCGTAGCTGCAAGGCCGTCGCAATGCCGTGTTGCTTCAGAAGATGCGCATAGTTCGGCCCAATCCCCCACACGTCTTCAACGGCAACCCGGTCAAGCAGGGCGTCTCGGTCTGGACAGGCGCGTAGGTCACACACTCCCCCAAAGTCCGGCGTCCGCTTCGCGACACGGTTCGCGATCTTGGCGAGGGTCTTCGTTTCTGCGATGCCGACGGAGACGGGAATGCCAGTCCAGCGTTTCACCGTGGTGCGAATGGTGCGTCCGTATTCGGTGAGATTCCGAGGGGTAAAGCCGGACAAACTCAAGAAGGCTTCGTCGATGGAATAGATTTCGAGATCCGGGCAGAACTGCTCCAAGGTTTCCATGACCCGCTGGGACATATCGCCATAGAGCCGGTAGTTGGAGGAGAACACCTGGACGCGTTGCGCACGAAGCAACGAACGAATCTGGAATTCCGGCACCCCCATCCCGATCCCGAGAGCCTTGGCTTCGTTGGAGCGGGCAACCACGCAGCCGTCATTATTGGACAGCACGACGATGGGCTTCCCTTCCAGCATCGGGCTAAAGACCCGTTCACAGGAGGCGTAGAAGTTATTGCAATCGACGAGGGCAAAGACGGGAGGCATGGGACCGCTCAGAGTGCGTGAATAACGTTGGTGACGACACCCCAAATTTCAAAGGACTGTTGGGCTTGAATCTCGATCGGCTGGTAGTGCTGGTTGGCAGGAAGGAGACGCAGGGTCTTGTCTCGTTTGGAGAGTCGTTTGACCGTCAGTTCTCCATCGAGCGCAGCGACCACCACGTTTCCGTCAACCGCTTCCAGCGAGCGATCCACGATGAGCAAGTCCCCCGAATGAATCCCCGCTCCAGTCATAGAGTCGCCTGTCACCCGGACAAAAAACGTGGCAGCGGGGTGTTTGATCAGGTGCCGGTTGAGGTCGAGCTTGCCTTCGATGTAATCGTCAGCCGGGGAGGGAAACCCGGCAGGCAGTCGCCCAAGAAACACCGGTAGCTTGTAGCGCGTCGAGAGATCGGGAGCCCAGATAGCATCGACGTTCATCGAAAACCCTCACAGCCAGCAAGCCGGTAGTGTACTCCCTACACCGAGACCGGCTCAAGGCACTGCGGCACATCATGGCGAGGGTTATTGACAAGGGTGCTCACAGGGTAGGCCGTCAACTCCTCGCTTGGATAAGGACGAAGCAGGGCTTTGAGCGGTTCGATGTGCTGGAGGGTGGGGTCAATCCACTGGTCATAGGCCGTGGGGGCGAGAATCACCGGCATCCGATTGTGGATCGGAGCCATGAGATCGTTCGGCTCTGTCGTGATGATCGTACAAGTCTCAAGCGGCTCCCCTTCGGCAGGCGTCCAGTGCTCCCACAATCCCGCAAACGCGAACGGGCGGTGACTTCGTAAGCCAATCCATATCGGTTGCTTGGTGCGGCCTTGTATCTGCCATTCATAGAACCCAGTCGCGACGACGAGACACCGACGTTTCTTGAAGGCAGACCGAAAGGACGGTTTCTCTGCGACCGTTTCCGCTTTGGCGTTGATGCACTGATTCCCGATCTTGGGGTCTTTGGCCCAGGATGGGATGAGCCCCCAGCGGAGCATGACGAGCTTCCGTGTTGCAGTGTCGGGATCGATCCGTATGGCAGCGATGAGTTGAGATGGAGCGATGTTGTAGCGGGGTGTGAACAGAGGCAGAGCGGTGATGTCAAACTGTTGGGCAATCATCGCAGGGGAGGCGGCTTGGCTAAAACGTCCACACATGCTGCAACCATCAAAGACACGTTCAAGGGGGACCGACACATCAAGAGTCGCCGAAAAGCTCGTAGTGTTGCCTTGCTCGGTGCGCTCGAAACTCCAAAATCGCTTCTTCGCCCCCCCGTTCATACAAATCGCACAGCCGGTTGTCCGAATCGACGCGGTAGCAGTACGTCGGCGCTTTCACCTTCGCGATCTTCAACCCCTTCTTCTTCATTCGCCGAATGAAATCAAAATCTTCCGCAAAGGGGAGATTGTGGAACCCGTTCAATTTCTTGAACACAGACGTTCGGGCAAAGAATGTCGCGCTTGCATAGCATTTGCTGAGGTGGAGCTTCTTGCCAAGACGTTGTGCATCCGGCGCGTACTGCTTTTCGAGAGGGCCCACATACTCAATGCCTCCGTAGAGCAACGCCGGCGAAGGTTTGTGCTCCATCGCCTCGATTCGGACCGCCAGATGATTGTCTCGATACTCATCATCTGAATCTAAAAACGTCGTATACTCCCCTGAGGCGAGCGTGATGCCAATATTGCGCGATCGTGGAAGACCTGTATTCGTGTGGTAGCAATACGTAATGCGCGGGTCGGATTTCACCACCGGCATCACGACCTGCCAGGTGTTGTCCGCACTACCGTCGTCAATGATGATGAGCTCCCAGTTGCGGTAGGATTGTGTCAGCACCGAAGCAATGGCGCGCTTCACAAGGTGCGCGCGATTGTACGTGCAGAGGATGATCGAGACGAGAGATGAGTGATTGTGCGTTGAGATGTTTGTCTTCATTCGAGATTTGTTCCCTCAGGTTGACCCTCGTGCGTCTCGTCGAAGCTGGGTTTGGCGAGTGCCGGTGTGACGGAGAAGACCAGCGGCAGGAGAAGGAGGAAGACAGCCCCCATGGCGAGCTTCCGAACTGCGGAACAGCCGGCGGGCGTAGCCTACTCCCATCGTGGATGACAGCGCAAGCGGGCCAGAAAAGGTTTCGTGAAGGAACGTCTTGCCGCCGGGTCACTCGAGAACCTGGCTTGCACGCAAGCCGGCCTGCTGAAAATGATTGGGAAGCAGCATAATGCAGTTGGGGTTGAATCCCTTCTTTTTCAACGTCTCAATACTCCCCAGCACCTTCCCGCCCTTTGCCAAGTCGATCACCGTGATGGACCCGTCGCTCATGCCTTCCAAATTGAGCAGACTATTTTGGACGAACAGATACCGTTCATCGGGCGACAAGACACTATGATGGGCGCCTGGAGCGGCAGGAATGGCTTGAAGAAACTTCGGCTGTCGTGGATCGGCATTGTCATACAGATTGACAAACCCCGGCTTGGCCGTGGTGACGTATAAGCGGTCCCCCTTCGCGTTATAGAGCATTTCCAACGGCATCTCTTGTTCCCTCGCGCCAAAGTCGTCCACCTGATAAAAGGAAAACGACTCGGCTTTCGGATCCCAGATCCCGGCCCACAGCGTCGCTTCGAACATATTGGTAATGTGCACCACCGGCGGATTCGCCTTCGGGGCAAACATGACTTCGACAGGGGCGGCTTTGGCGGGAGACGGTTGCGACGAGACTTTGTGCGTCGACAGCACCGTCCCGGTACTGGCCTCCAACACCGTGACCGTCTCACCCGCCTCCGCCATATTATCCGGCTTGACGGTGCTGGTGATGAGAACCCGATCAATGCCATTGTGAATCGCAATGCCGTGCGGATTCAGGATAAAGGCCGCTGTCGGTTCAGCCGCACTGATCGTTTTGATCGGCTGATCTTTCACGGCGTCCCCCATAATCACCGTGCTTGAGCCCATACAGGTGAGGTACCAGGTCCGATTATCTTCCGAGACCACCAAGTCTTCCAAGACCTGGCAGTCCGGTACAGCAATGGCACGCAGCCGATAGGGGAAGCGGGTGAGATCCACGACGTGCAGCACGGATTTGGCTAACGCCGTGATGTAGGCTTTCGTCCGATCGCGGTTGAAGAAGATGTGGTGAGCGACAAGGTCGGACGGAAGCGGAATCTCCATCAGGATCTTCCCGAAGTCCGAAGACTCGGGATCAATGTCCATGATCGCGATCCCTTCTCGTCTCACTGGCTGGTCGGGCTTACTCTCATAGTTGAGGAGGGCAAGAATTTCCGCCGACGCCAGAGGCGTGCACGAGAGAAGTAGCCCCAAAGTCAAAGAGAGGAGTCGGAATGGTTTCACGGTAGCCTCCTTTCGGATTGCGAATGTCAGAAAAACTACTCCTTATACAAGGTCAAAGCAACGGGCAAACATCGAGACTGATCTCCTGCGCCCTGTTTCGTCATGAGGCGGCAACAGCTCCAGGGCACATCCGCCTTCCGGCTACGTGCGGAGGATCTACATCCATAAATTCTTATCCAACCGACCCTGCTCAGATCTCATAATGATCTGCCCCCAGCTGATAGGCCACCACGCCAGTTCGGACCGTGTGTGTTTCGCCGGAGGCATGGACCACGCTTGATAGGCTAAGAATGGCAGTATAGTGTCTGTGTCGCGTAATGCCTCGCAATGATGTGTGCCGCGTGTCGCACATTGCCCCCTTTCCCAGTAGTTCGTCAACTCTCTTCCTTCATTGCACCCCAACGTCACCCCCCGATACAATAAGACATGCATGGGGCCGGCTAACATCTCCACCAGGTACATGACTTGCGTGTTAAGGATTCCATTCCACGACCACGGCACCACTCGGTTGGACCAGCACCGGGCTGATTCATCATCGACAGCCTCGAATCTGACCATGCGTCTTCCGAAGAAGAGGGTGAGGAAATGAAACTCCTCGCAGTTCATCCCGGTCCGCTCATGTACACCAAGATCTATCTACGGCTGGAACCACTCGGACTCGAGATGGTCGCCCAGGCTGCCCGCCAAGCGGGACATGCCGTGTACCTGATCGACCTACAAGTAGAATCTTGGAAAGATTACCTGGCGCATATTCGGACCTGGAAACCCCACGTCGTGGCGTTCGCGTGCAACTACCTGGCGAATGTACCGGAGGTCGTGGATCTTGCGAAGTTGACCAAGAAGGAATTACCGAACTGTTTTGTCTTTGTGGGGGGGCATAGCGCCTCCTTTGTGGCAAAAGACTTTCTGGAGCACGGGGATGGCGCGATTGATTGCGTTCTCAAGGGCGAAGGGGAGGCGTCTGTCTCCAAGCTGTTGCTGGCCGTAGAGCACGACCGCCAGGCGATCACGAAAGTTCCGGGGGTTGTGACCCTCGACGGGGAAGGCCCTCCGCCACAGTTCATTGAGAGCCTCGACGATATACGTCCGGCGCGCGATCTGGTCAGGCACCGGCGCAAATATTTCATCGGGGTCCTGGATCCCTGCGCCTCGATCGAGTTTGCGCGAGGCTGTCCCTGGGATTGCTCGTTCTGCAGCGCCTGGACCTTCTATGGCCGCAGCTATCGGATGGTCAGCACGGAAAAGGTGGTGGAGGAGCTGGAACAGGTTCAAGAACCGGGGATCTTCCTGGTCGACGATGTCGCATTTATCCAAGCGAAACAGGGACTCGAAATCGGTGAAGCGGTGGCGCGGCGAGGGATTAAGAAACAGTACTACATGGAGACGCGCGGCGATGTCTTATTGCGCAATAAGGAGGTCTTCCAGTTCTGGAAGACGCTTGGACTCCAGTACATGTTTTTGGGTGTGGAGGCGATCGATGAAGAAGGACTCCGGATGCATCGAAAGCGCATTTCGCTGGGGAGAAACTTTGAAGCGCTGGAGTTTGCCCGCTCCCTTGGCCTCACCGTTGCCATCAATCTAATCGCCGATCCTGACTGGGATCAGAAACGATTCGAGACGGTCCGGCAGTGGTGCATGGAAATCCCTGAGATTGTGAACATCAGTGTCAACACTCCCTACCCCGGAACTGAGAGCTGGCACACGGAATCGCGCAAGATCCAGACAAGGGATTACCGCCTCTTTGATATTCAACACGCCGTGCTGCCGACGAGGATGCCCCTTCCAGAGTTCTACGCGGAGCTAGTCAGGACTCAACAGATTCTCAACAAGAAGCATCTGGGTTGGGCCGCCCTGAGGTCCACTGCAAGACTCGCGGCTGGGCATCTCATGCGTGGGCAGACCAACTTCGTGAAGATGCTGTGGAAGTTCAACACTGTGCACAACCCAAAGCTCCAGATGGTCGACCACCAACGCTCGGTGTCGTACGAAATGTCGCTCCCGCCAGCCGAGCAGGAAACTGTGAACTCGAAGCTTCTCTACATTCTTCCGTCAAAAGGACGACGAGCCCGTGCCGTCGACGATTCAACCGAGCAGTTCATCGAAACCACCCGAATGGGGAGCAGCCTGTAGCTGTTTTTCTACTTGGGACACACGCCGTCGATCCCTTGGTATACTGCCTGCCGCACCGCGTACAGATTTGGAGTCCCGCCGAAGACCTGCCGCAGAACACTCAGCCACGAATCCAGAGCAAAAGAGGAAGATTCGTGTTGGTGCAACTCATCATGGATCGTCCCGTGACAGGGTGTTTTGGCACCGGTGTGGCACGAGGATCGAACTCCACCCCTCCTTCAATACTGATCCGCATTCATGCCACCGCGCACACACCAGACATGGAAGGTAATGGTCTTAAAGGCGTGGAGCACCTTACCGGTGTCGAAGAACACGATCCACGCGCTGTTGGGATTACCTGCGATCGTCGTCGCCGACCAATACGCATCCATCTGAACGCTGGTAAAAGGATGATCCAGGGGCAGGGTGGGCCCTGTTCTTGTGGAAGGATCCACCAGACTCGCCAGTTCAAAAATCGACGGCAACCTCCAGCCTTTCCGGCCGCCCACGTCCTTATTGGCGCAGGCAGCACGAGCATCGGTCCAGGACACCTCCTTTGTTTCCAGAGTCTTTTCCCACACGAGCCCGGTTTCATCGTCTCGCACCGCCGCATCCCCGAAGACACTCAAGATAGTAAACCGCGTGGCGCTCGGCAACTTCTTGTCCCAATTCAAGGTGAGTTCGGAGACATCCGTGGTGGGATTGGGATCCGATGGGGGAGCCGCAAAAGCACTGCTCACTCCTGCCCCAATAGAGAGCAAACTCTCGACCAAGACACAGAGTCCTAGCATCAGCATGGAACTATTAGACAGCTGCATCGTGCTGCTCATGCGATTCCTCCTGTCGTTGTGGTGGTCGAAAGTATGGACCACCTTGCGCCTGGAGACACAGCGCGTCAATAGCTTCAATCGAGCAGCAATGGATACAGGGCTGGAGGATTGGAATCCGCTGATACGGTGTCAGCAGCTATCGAAACGGAAGATGAACACAGGAGGCATCCTTAGAAGTCAGTGAATGGAAGCTGTAGTTGTGCCTTGGACAGGCGATTGTTCAGGAGACGACGGCAAGTCGGTGTGCGAATGCGAGTTGTCCGCGAAGCCGGTAAACGGGTCGATGATCTCGGTGTAACGCGAGAATGCCTCCGTCTAGGAAGTCTTGGATTCTCCGTATTTCTTCGCACCCTAATCCGCTTCAACAATGCTTTTTGGTGATCACCACAAATGCCATGCGATGTCATTAGTCTGTCATACAGTGCCACTTCACGTATGAGGGTCTGCTTCCCTTCTTGTTCACACCACGCACAAATTACTTTCATGGTGACTTCGCAGTCGAGCAAGGTTTATGCCGAATAGCAGTCAAGTAAAAGCAGGCAGAAGCGGGGAATAAAGGCTGACTGACACAGTGCCGTACAGGGTGTTGTATGAAAACAGAGGCGTCGAACAAATGAATTCGACGGATCATACTGAATCATCAGGCGAAAGCGAACAGAAGCGGAATGCATACAGTGCATACAGAAAGAATTTAAATGAACGTCATAGTGTTTCTGGACTCCAGGGATTCAGGATGCCGCATTGTACTATGAACGAACTGAGATGCACGGTGCCGCCGCTGATGCACTATTCGCGGGTCTTCTTACCAGCCATTAAGCGACTGAGGCTAGAGGGGATGACCTGGGCATACCCCGCGTCATACATTTGCGAGTCGGCTTGCCATGGCTGGAGCCACAGAGCAGGGTCCGCTTGACGCTTCTTTACAGCGGACAGCATCCCCCTATCCACTCTCAGACTTCTGGTTGGTCAACGTCCTCCCTATGATCGAATGCACAGTTCCCGCTACGAGATGCTGGACCAAGTTGTACAGGATGATTGGGACCATGACTCGTGGGTAAGAGCCAAGCACAAGAGAGGCCAAGACCAGCCCAGTCCCGTTGTTATTCATCCCCAGTCCATACATGAGCGAGACACGTTCAGCCTGGTCTACCTTGAACAGACGGCTCAACCCATATCCGGAAGCGAAGGCTGTGAAGCAGAGGCCTGTGGTGATTCCCAACGTCACCGCCAAAAAGTCGAAATCGCGGTCCGCCACTGCCTGGGGAAGGGAGACCGATCCATTCGAGTAGTTCAATAGCAATAACACGATGGCATTGATGAGTTTGATGAATGGCATGACGGCTGTGAGCCGGGCTTCAGGAACTGCGAATCGTACACCAAGGCCCAGCATGGATGGCAGTACGATCCAGAGGCCCAAGAACGCTCCCGATCCGTAGGCGGCGAGGTCCTGCAGCACCCTCTCATACTCCTCCGACGCCATCTCCCCGAATACCTGCAGCGCCACAGGCGTGACGATAGGGCTCAGAACGGTTGAGGAGAGGACCAATCCTAAGCTCAGCGCCAAATTTCCATTGGAGTTCTGCGCCCAGGCAGTAGACGCTCCGGCAATCGGCATGGCAGCGACCAACGCGAGGCCGACGAGGATATGCTGCGCTTCGTCCGGCTCATACCACAGCCGCATGACCAGGGTGACGCCAAAAATATAGATCATGGGGATGACGAGATTGGCCGCAAGCCCGGCCAACATCACCTTGCTTTTTTGCATGAGAGATTTTAAGTGCGACGTCTTCACGCCCAATCCAGCGTTAAACATGAGCGTGGCGAGGAGGAGCAGGAGTAACGAGACATGGATCTGTGTCTGGAAAATTTGAACGTCGCCGAATGTGGTACTCCTGATCCATAAACCGGCCGTTGGAAAGACGGCGGCGATGGCATAGGCGCTGATCAAGAACCAGAGCAAATGATGGTGCAGGAACTGGGAAAGGGCGAGGAACGTAAATTTGAGGTCAACCATGAGAGATATTTTGATTTGGGAATGCGGTCGCCTGGTAACTCATCAAGGTTGGGCGGCTCGCCATGTGCGATACGATCCCGTCAGGTTGCGGACGCGGAAGCCGTGTTGGCTCAGGATGCGCGCTGCGTTGTAGGAGCGCTGGCCACTCTGGCAATACGCGACGATTTCACGATCACGAGGCAATTCGTCCAGGCGCTGGCGCAACTCATCCAGCGGAATGTGGGTCGAGCCGGGAATGAACCCTCGCGCACGCTCATCGGGACGCCGAACATCCAGCAGCAGCGTGGTGTTGGGATCGAATGATGCCACTTCGTTCCACTGCGCGAGTGCCACGTCACCGGCGAGCACGTTTTGCGCGGCCATCCCGGCAAGGTTGACGGGGTCTTTCGCCGATCCGTATGGCGGTGCGTAGGCTAGCTCCAGTTCGGCCAGGTCGTGAACGGTCATCCCGGCCTTGAGTGCGGTGGCCAGGACATCGATGCGTTTGTCCACGCCTTCATGGCCGATGGCTTGGGCACCGAGCAGTTTGCCTGTGTCAGGCGCGAACAGGACTTTCAGCGCGATGGGTTCGGCGCCGGGGTAATAGCCTGCGTGAGAGCCGGGGTGAAGATGAATCGCCTGAAAAGGAATGGCGGCATGCCGGAGGGATTTCTCATTAGCGCCCGTGCAACCGGCGGTGAGAGTGAACAATCGCAGGATGGCGGTGCCCCAGGTGTGTTTGTATCGGGACGTGCGGCCCAGGATATTGTCGGCGGCAATGCGGCCCTGGCGATTCGCCGGACCAGCCAGCGGAATCAGCGCCCATTGACCTGTGACCCCATCTTGCACCTCGATGGCATCGCCCACCGCCCAGATGTGCGGGTCGCTGGTCTGGAGATGTTCGTTGACCCGAATACCGCCGAGTTGTCCGATCTCCAAACCGGCATCCTTTGCTAGACCCACTTCAGGTTTCACACCCAATCCGAGCACGACGGAGTCAGCGGGCAATCGTTGACCGCTTTTCAGCACCACGATAGAAGCACGGGCAGGCTCCTGCTCTGAAGGCAGCTCGAACGATACCACGGGATCGTTCAGATGCAGGGCCACGCCATTGGCACGCAACTCCGCGTGCAGCCAGGCAGCCATTTCCGGGTCAAAGGGTGTCATCACCTGGGGCAGTGCTTGCGCCATCGTCACGTCGAACCCGCGGTGCCGCAGTTGCTCAGCCATTTCGAGTCCGATGTAGCCGCCGCCGACTACGACGGCGCGACAACGCTGGCAATCTTTCGACCACGCCATGATTTTTTCCACATCGGGGATACTTCGCACCACAAAATGGTTCGGGCGCTCGATTCCGGGGATGGGCGGTTTCAGCGGCGATGCGCCCGTGGAAAGTATCAGTGCATCGTAGGCTTCTTCGTATTCACGGCCTGTTTCACACTCACGCACCCGGATGCGCCTGGCCGCGCGGTCAAGGCGGATGACCTCGGTGTTGATGCGTACATCCAGATTGAAACGCGCCTTAAGGCTCTCGGGCGTTTGTACCAGCAGGCTGTCTTGCTCGGCGATTTCACCCCCGACAAAATAGGGCAGTCCGCAGTTGGCAAACGACACGTGCGGGCCGCGCTCGAACATGATGATCTCGCAGTCCTCGCACAGCCGTCGCGCGCGTGCGGCCGCGCTGGCCCCTCCCGCGACGCCACCGACGATGATAAGACGTTTGTTGCTCATGCTTTTCCTTTGAAGCTGACGATAGTGGGAACTCGGTTTCTGTTCGATTCCAAGCGCCCTGAACGTTCCGTGCCGAACGATGCTGTCCAGACCACGGCGTGATGCGTTAAGCGACAACTCGCACGGCGTTAAGGCTGACCTGCACGGGCGCTATGCCGACGGGTCTGTATGCGACCTCTATTGAATGCATGGTGTCTATCACCGATACGCTGTGCCGTGAAATGGGTACTGGTGCCGTATTCTCCTTCGATCAGTAGTGGTAGGGATCTCAGGCAGTGACTCCAAACACAGCCCCAACCCCAGCGGTCAAGGCCATGGCCAAGGCGCCCCAAAAGGTCACCCGCGCGGCAGCGGTAATGACAGAAGCGCCGCCGACGCGCGCAGCCAGGGAGCCTAATAGCGCGAGAAACAAGAGCGAGGTGCCAGAAACAGTCCACATGAGCGCAGATATCGGCACCAACAGGACAATCAAGAGAGGCAGGACAGCGCCAACTGAAAACGTGACGGCCGACGCCAATGCGGCTTGAACCGGTCGTGCGGCCAATGTATCGGATATACCCAGCTCGTCACGCCCATGTGCGCCGAGGGCATCATGTGCCATCAGCTGGGTTGCGACGTTGGAGGCTAGTTCTGCATCGAGCCCACGCCCAACGTAGATCGCGGTCATTTCCCTGTGTTCTTGTTTGGGGTCAGCTGCTAACTCCTTACGCTCCCGATCTAGATCGGCGCGCTCGGTATCGGCTTGCGAACTCACCGAAACATACTCGCCGGCAGCCATCGACATCGCACCAGCCACAAGACCGGCCACGCCCGCGATCAGAATACTCTTTGAACTCGCGCCTGCCGCTGCTACACCTAAGACGAGGCTAGCAGTGGAAACAATGCCGTCATTTGCACCAAGAACAGCCGCACGGAGCCATCCAATGCGGCGTATTCTATGTCTTTCGAAGTGTGGCATAGCAACACCTAACTCTGAAGTCTGCCGCGGCTAGCCTCTGCAACATAGCCATGCAGGCTCAAACAATATGTTGTGGGCGAGTCTATCGCAAAGTCGTGGACGTATCCATCATTCCGGAGACAATGTGGGAGCGTTGTGTGAAGGGAGGGGCCAACCAAACGAGATAGACATAGGCCCCAGGCAGGGAAAGAACCGTGCTGACATCCCGCAAGAAACAGATTCTAGGAGGGGCGCGTCGGAATCGCAACGACGGGTAGCGAAGGAAATGCGTGTATTACGACACCCCAACTTGCAAGCATCAAGTCGAGGGAAGCCGATAGGACTGTGGCGGTGGGTCAACCTCGGCACCGCAGGCACGGCAGCGGTAATTGCCGGTGTTGTGACCGTCCTCAGTCAATTCCATATCCACGGCGGCGTGCGGACACCTGTAGGAATTCTTGTGCTGTTTCCACTTTTCTTGCAGTTCTGCGGCTTGGTTCGGTGTCATGACGACCCCTCTTACCTATCAGAGCCTGGACGAGCCGTATCAAGCGAATGACATTCTACACGAGTACTCTTGTAACAATTGACTACATGTAATGTCTTTGCGGATTTGAATATCCCTCAATGAGCACACTTTTTGTGATGCGGTGATTAAGCTCACTATTCGACGCAATAGATGCGTAAAATATGGTCCTCACTGCCTGTCGCTGATCCGCAGGACGGTGATCGACCGGGCTTCTAGCTCGAACCGCTCGCCCCCTTTGAGGGTAGAGACCGATTTTTCACCGCCGGCTGACACGGTGGTATCGAGGATCGGCTGCCAGCGAACGCCGCGCTTGTGAGCTGGTAGTGTGAAGGCGAGTGGCCCATGGTGAGCATTGAGTAATATCAGCAACGTGTCGTCGACGATTGACCGTCCCTTTTCATCCGCCTCGCCGATCGCGTCACCGGCAAGTCGCAGTGCGAGCGACTTCGTATAGCCCGCATTCCAGTCCTCGTCGGTCATTTCCTTACCATCCGGCTTGAACCACGAAATGTCCTTCACCTCCGATCCTCGGATGTGGCGGCCTTGAAAGAATAGGCGACGCCTCAAGACCGGATGTCGCTTGCGAAACGCGATGAGGCTGCGCGTGAATTCCAGTAAATGGCGTTGCGCACGATCGAGCTTCCAATCGAACCAACTGATCTCGTTATCCTGGCAAAAGGCGTTATTGTTGCCTTTCTGGGTGCGGCCAATTTCGTCGCCGCTGCAGAGCATCGGCACGCCTTGCGATAAGAACAGTAAGGTCAGGAAGTTGCGTTTCTGACGCTCACGGAGGTCGACAACTGCGGGGTTGCTTGTCGGTCCCTCCGCGCCGCAGTTCCAACTGGCATTGTCATCGGTGCCGTCGAAGTTTTGCTCGCCGTTGGCCTCGTTGTGTTTCTCGTTATACGAGACGAGGTCGTGGAGGGTGAACCCATCATGGGCCGTGATGAAATTGACGCTGGCATAGGGGCGGCGCCCACTCATGCTGTAGAGGTCGCTGCTGCCGGTTAGCCGATACGCGAGCTCCGCCACCTGTCCTCCGTCGCCCTTCACATACCGGCGGATCGTATCCCGATACTTGCCGTTCCATTCGGCCCAGCCCACCGGAAAGTTCCCGACCTGATAGCCACCTTCCCCCACGTCCCACGGTTCCGCGATCAACTTCACTTGGGACAGGATCGGATCTTGATGGAGAATGTCGAAGAAGGCGCCCAACCGATCCACCGCGTGCAGTTCCCGTGCAAGGGCGGAGGCCAGATCAAACCGAAATCCGTCCACGTGCATCTCCGTCACCCAATAACGCAGACTGTCCATGATCAGTTGAAGGGTGCGGGGATGCGTCACGTTGAGCGTGTTGCCGCAGCCCGTAAAGTCCATGTAGTACCGTCTATCGTCGTCGAGCAGTCGGTAGTAGGACGCGTTATCGATGCCTCTGAACGAGAGGGTGGGGCCAAGGTGGTTCCCCTCCGCCGTATGGTTATAGACGACGTCGAGGATGACTTCGATCCCCGCGCTATGCAGCGTCTTCACCATCGTCTTAAATTCCCGCACGACACGGCCGCGAACCGGCGAGGTGGCATAGCGCATATCGGGTGCGAAATAGCCGATGGAGTTGTAGCCCCAGTAGTTGGTGAGGTCGCGGTCGAGGAGATGCTTGTCGCAAACAAAGTGATGGACGGGCATTAGCTCAATGGCGGTGACCCCCAGTGCGAGCAAGTAGTCGATGACGGCAGGCGTCGTGAGTCCCGCATAGGTACCCCGCATCTGTTCCGGGACCTCCGGATGTCGAGCCGTGAAACCCTTGACGTGCACTTCATAGATGATCGATTTATCCCACGGCGTTTTGAGCAAGTGGTCGCCGCCCCACGTGAAGGCTTGATCGATCACGACACACTTGGGAATGTTGCCGGCGTTGTTTCTGGTGTCGAATGAGAGATCGGCCTGTGGATCGCCGATGCGATAGCCGAACATGGCATCGGACCATTCGATGGTGCCGGCAACGGATTTCGCATAGGGATCGATCAAGAGCTTATTGGGATTGAAGCGGTGCCCGGCTTCGGGATCGTAAGGACCATGTACGCGATATCCATAATGTTGGCTCGGCCACAAACCCGGCAGATAGACGTGCCAGATTTGGTCCGTGCGCTCTTCCACGCGGATACAGTGCGACTCCTTCGCAGAGTCCGGTCCTTCGAAGAGACAGAGTTCCACTGCCGTGGCGTTTTCTGAAAACAGCGCAAAGTTGACCCCTTCGCCGTCCCACGTGGCGCCGAGCGGATAGGGTTTCCCCGGCCACACTCTCATGCTTCCTCCTTCCACGTTCATTCTGCCGGATCGCATATCACGGAGAGCGTCGTGGACGTGATTTCGATACCTGCCAGGGCCTTGAGCGTCTTTACCTGTCATTGATGCATCTCCGTGCGTCTTGTTCTGCCCCGCTTCAATTGTAGACAGTTTATTGAAAAATGGGAACGACCTTCCTTCTCTAACCCTTCGAGCGCGGTATCACCTGGCGCATATTTCCGATACCACCAGCACCAGCTCTAGAGGACATCCTAGTTTGACGAAACGCACTCTCAGCGGTACGGTTCGTATACAGGAGGTGACTACATTTAATGAGCGAATTTCGATCACTCTTCGATGCCATTCTCGTCCTTAGTAGCATGGCCGCAATCGGCATCCTGCTTGCCATATTGCTTCGCTAATCAAGCTCCGGGTCCGCCCGCCAGCCCTTCCATTGCTTGTACAATTTCCTGCGTGAGCGGAAGACAACCGCCTGGTCGCTCTCCGCCGCTAGGATCCCCGATATTCCAGCGGGTACGTTCTGGGTGTCAAGAAGCAGAACACGTAGTTCAGTAGGGGTATCTGTGCATAACTTGAGTGCGAACCCGCTCCCAGTGCGGAAATTCATAATGCGATGCTTGAAAAGCCTGGCAACTTTCTAGGAATAGTTGTTTCTGGCTTACCTTATTGGAAGTACCCCCATATCTTGTGGTACGGGGGACGTTTCAATCAATGCTTAATTTTTAGGCAATGACGTATTAGAGATAGAGAAATATGCGGTATTTAGCTGGCAGGGCGATCTTATGAACAGACTTATCCACAGAAGCTGGGGAAAGAGTTTTATGAATATTGTTCTTGATCTTTCTAAATATATTTCTGGCTGCTCCTCCCAACTTGCGTCTGTGTTCCGGGAAGAACGGAGGTTCCCCGCATCTCTCGATGGCGGGGAACGGTCGACGTTTTGCCGACCGTGCGGTTCACATACACCGTGTGACTTCCGCCTTCACGGAGAGGCAGTTGTTAGCTCTCGTGCATTAGCTCGCATGTGTCGCTTCGATGATCTTCACGATTTGCGGAGCGATAAACACTCGGTTGCGCTGTTTCCCTGTGGCCTCTTTGAGAATCCCCTTGCGGATCAGTTTTTCAATGTTCAACTGTGCCGAGCGATAAGTCACCTTTAACAGCTTTGCAGCCTGATTTGCGGTAATCGCGGGATACGCAAACAGCTGGTCCACTAAGCGGGCCTACCGCAAGGAGGAAATCCCCGTGCAGTGGCTGGGTCGCATGGCGCGGTTCGAACTCGCGAAAGTCAGACGGGCGATGGAGAAGAAGGCGAAGGCGGTGCCGTGGACCCCGACGCGAGACGAGCGTCACACGGCGTCCTACCCTAAGCAGCCCGGTGAGTTTTCGGCCCAGGCTCCAAGATAATATCGAGTCGCCCTCCGCAGGCAAGGACGATCCTCTGAAGCGTGCGGAGTTCGTAGCGATCGTACTCCGCGTTTTCGTAACGGCTGATGGCAGAGGCCGTCGTCTTCGCTCGCTGCGCCACTTGTGCCTGAGTGAGTCCCGCTTCTTGGCGCAGCCGAGAGAGCTGCTCACCGATTGCCAACTTCTGTACTTCCTCATCAAATCCTTTGCGGAATTTTGGACTCGCCAGTTTTCTATCTAGCCATCCCTTGCCAGCTCGCGCAGCTTTAGCTTTCATGCTTCACTCTCCCTTCAAAATCTTTCTTGCAGGCTTCGGCTCGGTCGATTTCTCGTTTGGGAGTTTTGTCGCCGGCCTTCCTGAATCCATGCGTCAAGATCAGGCTCGTGCCCCCTGTCCTCTCGACCGCTTCAGGCAGAACGATCCGTTGTTCATTCAGCAGCGTGATGGTGAGCGCCACTGGTATACCAATTGCTTTCTCAGCCCGTATATACTAAAGAATCTTCCCTGCAATGGCACCCTGTACTCATTCAGACAACCCGGCTGACGCAGGGATCTGCTCGCACTGCGGAGCAGCGATCACTAAGGACTGTCCGCAGTGCCGGGAACGTCTACCTCTCCATGCCCAGTATTGTCTCACCTGCGGCTTACATCTTGCCCAATCTACGGTAAGCCCACTTTCTCCTGCGTCGATACCGCCCGAACCTTCAGGCGAACGCCTACCGGCTACCATTCTCTTCTCGGATCTCACCGGCTATACGGCAATGAACGAGCGGCTCGACCCAGAGGAAGTCGAAGCGGTCATGCGTCGTATTAAGGAGCGCGCCGTTGAGATCGTCGAGCGCCATGGCGGCATCGTCAATCAGTTCGTGGGTGACGAGATCTTGGCGTTGTACGGCATCACCGAAGCCCATGAAGACGATCCGCTTCGCGCCGTGCGGTCTGCGGTGGAGTTACACGACGTCGTACGCGAATTGAGCACCGAAGTTGAGAAGCGCATTGGGCAGCCGCTCAGAATGCATACCGGCATCCATACCGGTTTGATCGTGACGAACCTCCGGGACACCCGAGATGGGTTGTATGGAATTACCGGTGGAACGGTGATTACTGGTGTTCGCCTGAAAACCGAAGCCAAGCCGGACGACATTCTCGTTAGTAGCGATACGCAGAAGCTGATCGCTCCCTACTATGAAACGGAGGCCCTGCCCGCCATCAAGCTCAAAGGACAAGAGAGACCATCCGTACCCTATCGCGTCGTCAAGAAATCCCAGATTCAATCGCGCTTTGAGGCCTCGGCCCTCCGGGGCTTCAGTCAATACGTCGGCCGCCGACACGAATTAGAGATCCTCCAAGGCTGTCTAGAACGGACCAAGATGGGGAAAGGTGCATTGGTCACGGTGATAGGAGACGCCGGCATCGGAAAAAGTCGGCTCCTTCACGAATTCACCACGGGACTGGAAGCCCAGAGGATCACCGTTCTCCAGGGCAAATGCCAAACTTTCGCCCAATCGACGCCCTACTATCCGTTCCTTGAAGCGCTACGGCAGGAGCTCGCTTTGACTGAAAACACCCCACCCGACGACAGGGCACACAAAGTGCGGACGAACATCCTGAACATCGATCCCGCATTAGCGCCGTACTTACCCTATTATTTGCACCTGCTGTCTATTTATACCGATCCCATGATCATGCATATGCAAGGCGAAGAACTTCGGCATGCCATGGTGGACGCTCTGGCCAAGGTCTTCACGCGTGTGGCAGCACGGGGACCGACCCTATTGGTATTGGAAGATTGGCATTGGCGCGATGAGCCCTCTGAGCAAGTCATGAGACACTTGGCCGGCGTCCTGCCAGGCCATGCGCTGTTAATGCTCATGACCTCACGACCGCACCACGTCGTGTCATCGGCGACATTCAATCATCACGTTCCAATGGTTCTGAGTCCGCTCGATGCCAAGGACAGCGAATGGATTATGCAGTCGGTATTTAAAACTGAGTTCGTGCCCCCAGGACTTCGAGACCTCATCTTTGAGCGAACCGCTGGGAACCCGTTGTTCATTGAAGAAATTTGTCATGGGCTTATCGAGGACGGCGTGGTCGTGGTTCAGGAACGCGTGGCATCTCTGACCCGACCGCTCAACGACCTCGTGCTGCCCGAGACGGTCCAATCGATCATCCGCACCCGTCTTGATCGCCTGGATTGGAAGCTCAAGGAAGTACTGCGGCTCGCCTCCGTGATCGGACGAGTGTTCACCGTCAGCTTGCTTGACAAGGTCTATCAAGGCCAAACGTCCAGCAACTTGCGCGAATCGTTGGATGCATTGGCCCGGTTCGACATGGTGCTTCCAGTCGAGGGCCATCCGGGGACCGAGTACATGTTCAAACATGTGCTCACCCAACAAGTCGTGTACTCTACGGTCCTTCTTCAGCAGAGAAAGGTGTTGCACGGACTTGTTGGAAACGCGATTGAAGAACTGTATCGACATCGACTGCAGGAACTCGTGAATCTCCTGCATCATCATTTCAGTTTGGCTGAGGACTGGAAGAAGGCGATCAAATATGCCCGCGAGTCCGCCGAGAAAGCCAAACGGGTCAGTCAATTTCAAGAAGCGTTACGGTTGATCGAGCAGATGAAGATCGCCATTTCACAGCTGCCCCCTGACCGGACAAAGCACAGTACGCTGGTTGAAACGCTGCTAGAAGAGGAACGGCTTTGCGACACGCTCGGATGGCGCACGCGCCAAGAGGCGGTGATGACTCAAGTCTTTTCGATTCTTCGTTTCCATGACGATCCTGCATCATTGGCAGCCGCGTATTTGCGGCAAGGCGATCTCTGCACCCAGCTTGGCCGTTTTCAGGAGGCCGACGAAGCACTGACTACATCGCTGTCCATGAGGCAGGCCCTGGCGGATCGAGCGGGAGAAAGTAACGCGTTGCGCAGCCTTAGCTTTCTGCAATGGCATCAAGGCCGACTTCAGGACGCCGTCGCTTCTAACGAGGCGGCGCTGGCGATCGATCGCGAACGCGGCGATCTCCGAGCCATGTCTCATGACCTCACCAATCTTGCGCCGGTGTTGCAACAGCTCGGAGATTTCACCGGGGCGCTGGAGCGGCTGCAAGTAGCACTCGAACTTGAGGCCTCCCAACAGGACCCGTTTAACCGGATGACAATTCTCTTCAACATCGCCAATGTGCACAATAAGGCGGGTGATTTCGACCAGGCACTCGCGTTCTATGGCAACTCC
This sequence comes from Nitrospiraceae bacterium, assembly GCA_036380815.1. GTDB lineage: Bacteria > Nitrospirota > Nitrospiria > Nitrospirales > Nitrospiraceae > Palsa-1315. The sequence continues at coordinate 578 of DASVEA010000030.1, read as the reverse complement.
TTGGCGGTCTGCTTGGAACATCACCTGCGGATCAATCAAACGCTCGTGCTCTCGTGTATGGCCAGCATTTATTGGAAACAAAACCGCCCTGATGATTGCCTTCGTCTCTGCGAGGAGGTCCTGGGGATATGCCGGGAGATGAAATATGGGCGCGGCCTTTCCAATGGGCTGACGGCGCTCGGGAACTTCCTCCTCTTGCTCAACCGACCCCATGACGCCTTGCCATATTTCTTGGAAAGTACGTCGGCCCTCGCCGAATTAGGAGATGCTTGCAATGAAGCGGTGTCATGGAGCATCGCGGCCACGATTTACCAACAAACCTGCCGGAATCACGACGCCTTCGACGCTTGGAAAAAGGCGCGACTCTTGCGCACTCGAATGGACGATCACTACGGGGAGGTCCAAGCCGTTTATGAAATGGGCCGGCTCGCCCGCGATCATTTCGGCGAACCGATGCAGGCTTTGCAGTATTTTCAAGAGGGCCTCGACCTGGCAGTCCGTTTAAAGGACCTCCACAAACAGGGAGACCTCCTGAATGCCATGGGGATTACCGAATGGAATCGTGGAGCGTATGAACC
>DASVEA010000029.1:0-4374 GCA_036380815.1 Nitrospiraceae bacterium | reverse complement strand
GGTCCAACATGGTCTCGTTGACTTCGACCGCAACCATTTGAGGTTCAATCTTTTTGGCCTGGAGAAGATCGAGGACCGTCCCCCCTGAAATCTCTTCTGCCTTGCCACTGATTTTGACCTGCATGAAGACTCCTAACATGGCCAAGAGATTAAACAATTTCAACACGTTATCAAACGGACTTTCACATTGTCAAGGCAATGAAACCGGCCGGCCCGTGGCTTGACTTTGTCCGTGATCCGCCGCCACTATGCCCCCCTTTGGGTGAGCGATGCCATGTGGAAACGCAACTTCATGTTCAGGTCTGCTGAGGCCATTCCGCTCAAAGAATCGGAAAACGAGCTATTCCACGATACCGATCCCGCCATGGATAGCACTGGACTCCGGTTAGAGAAGTTTTTATCGGTTTGGATTCAGGGCGATGGGGAGGACGAAAAACCAACGGCCTTCACGAACATGTACGTCCGCACGGCGACATTAGATTTTCAGAAACGGGTCGGGTTTCTGCAGCCTCTCCAAGGCCGCTCGCATCAGATTAAACAGGTGCTCACGCCGGATCAAAAGCAGTTTCTGCAGCATTGGCTCTCCACCGAGGCGCCCCAGGCTTGGGAGGCCACGGACGATCATTTCAAGATGTTGTTTGAAATCAAATGACCGTGTCTGCCATCCGCCATCGATGAGAGCAGTCATGCCCAACCGCATCGTGCTGTCGTTGTGTTTCGTCGTGCTGATGCTCGCGCTTCCGGTCGGGGCCGGGTGGAGCACGACGGTGGAGGTCTACTACGGGCCAGACGATGCGCCACTCGATCGCCTGACTACACTCTATCGGCATGCGACGCGCTACCTCTATGTGGCTGTCTATGGGCTGACTTCTCCCCGTGCGGTGGAGGCGATGGTCGCGGCGAAGAAGCGAGGAGTCGATGTGCGCCTGATCACCGATCTGCAACGCACCGATGACGTCAAACAGCGCACGGCGCTCCAGACGCTGCATTTGGCCGGCATTCCTATTCTTGTGAACGAGCACGACGGGCTGATGCATCTGAAACAGGTTGTGATCGACGATGAAGTGAACACCACCGGCTCGATGAATCACACGACGAGCGGCAATCGCTATAACGATGAGCGGCTCGACGTCATTTCCGATCATGCGATCACCGTCAAGGCCCGGGAGAAGTTCCTTGCGATGTGGAACGATCACACTCGATATCGGAAATGGAAGTAAGCGGGGAGGGTGAGGTGGAGTGATGACTGAACAGACCGACGTCGCGGTGGTGGGGGCAGGGGGTGGTGGAGCCGTCTTAGCCCTGGCGCTGGCCAAGCAAGGGATCAGCACCGTCGTATTGGATCAGGCCGCTGGTCCACCCCAGGGCTTGCGAGGAGAAATTCTCCAACCCAACGGACAGCAAGTACTCGATCGCTTGGGCGTGTTGCCATCATTGCCGGCCAATGCCACAAGGTCGGTGCGGCACTTTCATTTTTGCCGGGTCGGAGGGACGCGCCTCTGTAGCGTCGACTATGGCGATCTGCCGCCGCCCTACAATCGCGCCATTGTGACGCTCCCGAACGTGGTCCACCACGCCATTGTCGCGGCGGTGCAGCAACAGAAGAGCGTGACGCTCCGCTACGGGACCTCTTTCATAGGACTGTTGCGCGAGGGCGATCGGGTGGTGGGATTGTCCACGCAAGGCCCGGAAGGCGCGAACCAGATCCGTGCTAAGATTGTCGTCGGCGCCGATGGCGCATTTTCGAAAGTGCGTGAGGCCCTGAAGATTCCCGCCGATGTGTATCCCTATCCTGACGGGTATTTGATTGCGATTCTCGAGTCGGAGGAGCCGGTATCGGAATCGTTCTACTATGTCGGACACAGGAGCATTTTGGGACTCTTCCCGGCGACGGGGAACAAGGTCTATCTCTTCTACATGATCCCAAAGGGTTCGATGGAGGTTGTGAAGCAGCGGGGTATCCCTGCGCTCCAGCAGACGTGGAGCCGGATCGCGCCTCAGTTTGCCGGGCTGTTTCGGCGTCTGAGCGATTGGAGCCAGACAGCCTATATGCCGACCGGGCGGGTGCGCACGCCGACCTGGGTCACGGATGGAGCCGTCCTGATCGGCGATGCCGCTCATGCGATGAATCCCCATGCGTCGCAGGGGCGCATGCAGGCGATGGTCGATGCCATGGCGCTGTCCGATCTGTTGCCAGGCTGTCTTGCTGATATGGACTATTCCGCCGTCAGGCTGAAAGAATTCGAACGAATCAGGCGGCCACAGGTCACCATGCTGCAACGATTGGCTGATCAACAAGTGTTCTATTGGAATACAGAGAATCCAGTGGTGGCCTTTCTGCGCGATCGCGTGTTTCAGACGCTGGATCGGAACGCACGGCTTCGCTATCAGGTCCTGTCGACCACCGCGGGGTTGCGGACGATGCCGCCATTTAATCTGATTGATCGTGTGATTGCCGCGGGGTTTTTCCCAGATTTATGTGCGAATGAGAGATCTCCACATCCGATGTCTTCATGAGGATTCATGAGTACGACTGAACGTGTGATCGAGGGTTTGCCGGACGACACACAGAAGCTGTTGCAGACCTACGTGAAAGACGTCAAAGGCGTGTTTGGAGAGCAGCTGGAAGGCATGCTGCTCTACGGAAGTGCCGTCCGGGGGGAATTTCTCCCGGGACGGTCCAATCTGAATATCCTCCTCCTGGTGTCGTCGTACGACAGCGCTGTCCTCAAACAGTACAGTGCGCTGCATCGCCACTGGAGTAAGGAACAGATCGTGGTTCCCCTCTTCCTGACGGAAGAGGAGCTGCGCATGTCGGCGGCGGTATTTCCACTTGAGTTTCTTGAGATCCAGGAACAGCATCGCGTCCTAGGCGGGCGCGATCCCTTCATCGGCTTTCACGTGAAGACCGATCGGCTGAGAGAGGCTGTGGTCCAGGGACTCACGAGTCATGTCTTGCGCCTGCGTCAACGGTATGCCGAAGGGGGCGGAAGCGACGACGCCACGTTGATTTTGCTGCCGCTCTCGATTACCTCGACCCTTCCATTGCTGCGCGGAGTGCAACGGCTTCTCGGGCGTCCCGTCCTCTCTCACTCCGATGCGGTGATCAAGGACGTCGCCGAGCAGTTGAAACTGGATCTCCAGGGTTTGCTGGACGTCTGGTTGCTGAAGCGCGGACAGATTTCTCCTGGCCCCCGCGAAGTGCCTCGCTTCTTTGACCGGTATCTACAAGCCGCGACGCTGCTCGCTCGCGCAGTCGAGCAACTGTCGCAGTCGGAGGGGCGATGACGAAGATCGTCATCATGTTGCTGGTGCTTGGCCTTGTCCTCTTCGAGGGCCTGGCCCAGGCGGTGGGTTACGATCGGCCTAAGATCCAGTTGCCGGAGCCGCGAGGTTATGTGAGCGACCATGCCCAGGTGATCGATGGAGACTGGAAAGAGCGCATCCGATCCGTCTGCCAGGACCTTGAGCGGAAGACCGGCGTAGAAATGGTCGTGGTGACCGTCCCGACCATCAAGCCCTTCGGGTCGGCTAACGAGTACGCGACGGCGCTCTATGAAAAGTGGGGCATTGGATCGACGCAACAAGAACATGGCGTGATGGTGCTGGTCGCGGTGCAGGAACGGCAGGCCGCGATGACGCTGGGCCGGCAGATGATGCCGGTGATTACTCCCACGCTGATGAATCAAGTTGCGCACGAAAGTCTGCAGCCGTCGATCGAGTTGGGACATTTCGGCGAAGGCCTCTATCGCACCGTGGTGGCGTTAGCCTCTCCCGCGCAGGAGGTGCGTGTCGGCGGCATCGCGAATATACATTTCAAAGGTTTGGGTTTCTGGCTCGCCCTCTTTACCGCCATCGGGGCGCTTTCGTTCTTCTGGTGGATCAGCCGACCGGACCTTCGGCACCCGTACAGGCGAATTCAAAAAGGCGAGTATTGGGGAACCGGCCAGGGCGGCTTCGGGGGGAACTTCGGAGGGTTCGGAGGGGGGACGAGCGGAGAAGGGTGGAAATGATAGGGTAGCCTAGTCGTCCTCCTGCTCGCGCAACGCGCGGCCTCCGAAGGCCCTCGTTGGACGCGCGCATTCGAGGATCGACCAGGCTACCCTTTGAAAAGAAAGGCGAGCGAGCTTGGAGGGATGGGAGAGGAGCGGCCAGGTGCCCTTCTTGCTCGCAGAACAGAGGAGGGGATGGAGGCCTGATGATCTTCTGTGCGCGCTTTCAACGAGGGGAGTCCGCGACCGCGCGTTGCGCGAGCACAAGAGTCCATCCAGTCTTTTTCTTTCCCAGCTGCACTCGCCGAACGAGTATCTCCTAATTCTATTTGTCTTTCCCCGGAGGAGTGGCCAGGTTGGCCTTTACTGCGCGCAACTTTCT
>DASVEA010000028.1:0-2102 GCA_036380815.1 Nitrospiraceae bacterium | reverse complement strand
GTCTCTCGTGGCAGTTGTGAAAGCCATACTCGCGACGAAATTAGGGCAAGCAGGGACGCATTTGTTACTGATGAACAGGCTGTCGTTTCCTTGACAAAGGAAGTGTGGACGACTACGATCCCGCGATAAAAATCTGCTAATCGAGGGTTTGATCGTTAGCAGAACGTTAACAAAGCCTTAACAACTTAAATAACAGCTCCGCCAGAGATCCGAGCCGGACAATAGCCTCGCAGGCTGCTCAAAAAGGCCGTCCAGCAAGGCCGAAGCGAGCGAAGGCCTGAGGCGTACCCTCTGGGGTACGTTGAGGGCCTGAACGATGCGAGAACGCAGTGGGCGGACTTTTTCAGCAGCCTTCTTGCAAGGAGCACGCATGATTCCTATACACCTCCGTTACCATCAAGAGCATGAATGGGTGCGAGTGAGCGGCACGCAGGCGACTGTCGGCATCAGTCATTTTGCCCAGGATGCGTTGGGCGATATTGTCTTCATCGACATGCCGAAACCTGGTGCCGTCGTTACGGCCGGGCAGCAGATCGGTGAGGTCGAATCGACCAAGACGACATCCACGATCTACACGCCGGTGAGCGGCACCATTGCCAAGGTCAATGCCGACTTGAAAGACCACCCGGAAGTGGTGAACTCCGATCCCTATGGTAAAGGCTGGATGGTGGTGATCGATCTCTCCAATGCCGGCGAAGTCGAGCAGCTGATGACTGCGGCGCAGTATGAAGCCTTTCTTGCCAGCCAGAAACATTGAATCATTGTGTGATCGGATCATTGGTGAGATCTCGCAATGAATCAATCGGCAATGAGCCGGTGACTCAATGACTTCCCCAAAGCACATCGCCATTCTCGGCGCGGGACCTGGTGGGTATGTCGCCGCGATCCGGGCGGCCCAGCTTGGCGCCCGCGTCACCGTCATTGAGTCCCACGCGCTCGGCGGCGTCTGCTTGAATTGGGGCTGCATTCCCAGTAAAACCCTTCTGTCGGTCGTCGAACTCGGCGACAAGGTCAAAAAAGCCGAGGACATGGGGCTGTTCGTCCAAGGACCAGTTACGTACGACCTTGCTCGGATGGTCGCACGGAAAAATATCGTGGTGGCGACTCTCGTGAAGGGCATTGCGACGCTCTTCAAAGCGTGGAATATCGAGCATGTGCAGGGAACAGGATCACTGCGAGATCGGCAGACGGTCACGGTGACCGGAGCTGATGGTGCGCTGCGGGACGTTCAGGCTGACGCAATCGTGATTGCCACTGGGTCGTCCTGGCCGAACCTGCCGCAGTTTCCGATCGACGGGCAGCAGCTGCTCACAAGCCAGCACCTCCTGGACCTCGATCGCATTCCTGCCAGTCTGCTGATCGTCGGCGCGGGAGTTGAAGGCTGCGAGTTCGCGGCGCTCTATAGCGGTCTCGGGACGGAGGTCACGATTGTTGAGTTGATGGCGCGTGTGCTTCCTCTGGAGGATGACGACATCTCCTCGATGATGGAGCGGGAGCTGAAGAAACGCGGTGTGACGGTCCTGACCGGGACCACCGTCGAGAGACTGGAGCGGTCACCGACGACCGTCACAGCGCATCTCAAAGATGGTAAGCAGGTAGCGACTGAGAAGCTACTGGTGTCCGTGGGGCGGGGATTGAATAGTGGAGGCATTGGACTGGACAAGGTGGGGGTGCAGACGGGACAGCGAGGGGAGATCCTTGTCAACGAGCGGATGGAAACTACTGTGCCTGGGATTTACGCGATCGGCGACGTCGTCGGCAAGGCCATGTTGGCGCACGTGGCTTCGGCGCAGGGCAAAGTCGCGGCCGAGAATATCATGGGACATCAGGCGACGGTCCGCTACGACGTCATCCCTGCCGGAATTTTTACCCTGCCGGAGATCGGTCGCGTCGGGGTGACGGAACAGCAGGCCCGCGAACAAGTCCAGGCTGCCGGGCGGAGCCCCGATCAGGCACTCACGGTGGGACGTTTTCGATATGCCGGATTGGGGAAGGCACAAGCGACCGGGGATACGACGGGTTTGTTCAAGGTCATAGCCGAGTCAGCGAGCGGCAGGATTCTGGGCGTGCATATCGTCGGAGCCCACGCAGCCGATCTGGTG
>DASVEA010000027.1:0-2133 GCA_036380815.1 Nitrospiraceae bacterium | reverse complement strand
ATCACCTCTTCTCGGAGTTTCTGATTCAGGGATCCAAACAACACCGACGGGTCATTCTTATTATCGATGAAGCCCAGAGTCTTGGTTTCGAGCTGCTCGAAGAACTGCGGCTTCTGTCCAATATGAACGATGGGAAAACGTTGAAGCTGCAGATCATACTTTCCGGCCAGCCGGACCTCCACACATTATTGCAGCGGATCGACATGACCCAGTTTGCCCAACGGATTGTCGTCGACTATCACCTGGAACCGCTCTCGGAGGTGGAGACGGGGCATTGCCTTCGCCACCGGTTAAAGATTGCCGGCGGACATCCCTCATTGTTTACGAATAAGGCCTGTGCCTTGGTGCATCGTTTGACGAGAGGCAATCCTCGTCTCATCAGTCAGGTGTGCGATATTGCGTTGACCTATGGCTTTGCAGAGCAGGCTCGGGTCATCACATCCAAGCTCGTCGCGCAGGCCGCTTTCGACCGAAGTAAAGGCGGGATTCTGCCGCTTGCGGCACGAGAGGAACTGAGTGCCTTGGCCGGCGCTCCGGAAGATGCCACCGAGATCGATGCCGTCCCTCCGCAACCCAGTTCACCCCAGCTGAAGCCGGGAAGTCCATCTCCGGAACTCAGCTCACCGCAGCCGAGGCCGGCAAGCCGATCTCCGGAGCTCACAGCCACGCGTTCGGTCGGCGCCCCCGAACCTCTCTATTCAAAGGGAGTAGAGATGAGGAAGGACGGCCAATTGAGAGAGGCTATCGATATGTTCGAGCTGGCGGGGAAGAGTCCGTCCTATTGGCTGAAAGCCCAGGCACAGATTGGACTCTGCCACAGGACTATGGGAGACCATGAGGCCGCGATTCAGGCGTTCCGCGCTGCCTTGAACGGTCAATCGGACTCTCGGACGGAGGCTATCGATGTCCAGTATTTTCTCGCACGGACCCTCGAATCAGTGGGGCAGATAGCAGAAGCGGCAACCCTGTACCGCCGTATCGCTCAAATGAATCCGCGTTTCAAAGATGCTGCCTATCGAGCCAAGGAGCTTTCGTCGAAGCAGAAACATCCGACCAATGGCAAGCGGGGGGCGGCGAGCAACGGGTCTTGGTTCGGCAATGCCATCGAGAGTTTCAACCAGCTTATCGGCGGTCGCAAGTAGCAGTTTGCGATCTATCTTCCCTCAACCTTAACCTCAACCTCTCTTCGTGCTTCCACCCTCCAACCTCTGACCTCCAACGTTCCCAACACCCTCCAACCTTCCCCCTACAGCCACATCCGAATCGCCAACCCGAGCAAGACCCAGAGGGATACCAAACCCAGTTGCTTCACGCGATTCGAGAATGCGTGCAGCAGCAGCTCGAACGAGAAGAACAACACGATCAGCTTGGCCGCAAAGAGACCGAACGCCGAGATGTCCGTGCGCACTTCCGGAAGGAACGGGAAGATCACGGCCAGACACACCATCAGATAATCCAGCGGCGTCGTCTGAAACCGACTCTGACTGTCGAATCGCATGCTGAGCAAAACCATGACAGCCATCGCGCCAAACAAGATGTGGTAGGTCATTGGGATCGGAGCCACTGCCTTCATCCATGATGCATCACTGACAGACAATAAAAATGTACTACCCATGTAGAGCCCCCCGCGCACGAAGTATGGAGCCAGCCGTGGCAGAATCGAGAGGCCGAGCAACACGATGCCAAACAGGGCGATGGATATGTAGCCTACATCATCGGGTACGTGCGCAGGAAGAAAAACCGAGGCAATGAGAAACAAAGGGACCACCGCGGCCAAGAATCGAGTCGGCAGATCGTGAAACCAAGAAACACTGCGAATATCCGAAAGCCACCTGTCCAAACGAACGCGCGCCTTCTGGGGGGCCGGGGTGGGAATCAGTCCATGCCCTGCGGCGATAAAGAGGGCCAGAACGGCGCCGGCCAGGATGAGATAGAGCGGCACAATTAGGGTATCCGACTGCCATCGAAGCAGGTAGGCCAACCCCACCATCCCTGCCTGAATTGCGTAAATCGCCGTGACGGCTTCATAGTGGGACAAACCGGCCATCATCAGCTTGTGGTGTACATGTTTGCGATCGCCAATAAAGGGGGAACGTCCTTCGGCCAGTCGTTGTCCAGCCACGCCAAGCGTAT
>DASVEA010000026.1:0-2621 GCA_036380815.1 Nitrospiraceae bacterium | reverse complement strand
CGTGGCAACATAGTTTTTCCTCAGCCTGCTAGTAGTCCGCGTTCGTGAATCGCTGTTCGCCAAGGCTCTCAACCCTGGAGCTGGTGGATCGAATCAAACACCAACGGGGCTATCCTCACGGCTGGCTGCTGATTCAGGATCCTAGCACGTTTGCTGCACTCACTGAGCGAGAGGAAGATGCGTTCTTGCAGATTGTGTGAAGTGAGCAATGTGTGAAACGAATCGGTGAAGTGTCAATTCCTAGGCGGGCAGCGAGCCTTTGAATAGTCCGAAATTCTTCGTCACCAACTCGTCGCAGTTTTGAAATACCTACGTTACGATCTCTTGCGAGTGTTGTAAATGTCTCCTCCAGCTTGCTTGTAGCGCTGAAAGACAGCCACAGCCTCATCCCGGCATAGGCCACGACTCACGTCGATCCCTCGTTTCTTGAGCGCCGTCACCCAGTTCTTCGGCTTCGGACCTTCATCGAACCCGATTGCCTCCGCATCGCCTCCGCGCGCTCCGCAGAGGACTTTCCGAACTCCTGCCCAGGGGATGGCCCCGTAACACATCGAGCACGGCTCACAGCTTGTGACCAGTTCATGCCTTGGCATACCCGCCGCGCCAAGGTCGAAATGCCCGATGGCCTGTTGTGCGTTGGCGAGGGCTACCATTTCGGCGTGGGCATGCGAACAGTGCGATGACACGACGAGATTCACCCCAATGGATACGAGCCGGCCGGTTGTGGTTTCGAACACGGCGGCACCGAAGGGTCCACCGGTTTCCAATTCGACATTGGTCAGCGCCAACTGTATGACGAAGCGCATGCGGTCGCGAGCCGTCAGGATGGGCCTCTGTTGGCGATGCGCGAGACGGATGGCCCAAGATGGAAGACGAAAGGGAGACGGAGGCGAGAATCCTGGCTTCATAATGGCAATGAAAGTTTCAGTGCATCCAGATTCTTCGTGACCATGGCGTCGCCATTTTTCATGGATACATCGATACCGGTGGCGCAGACGGTTCGGCACTCGTCGATTCGTCCCAGCTTGTGCAGTGATTGGGCCCAGGCATAGTAGGCGGCTGAGTAGGTGGGTTTCACCATGACGCATTGTTGAAGGGCCTTGGCCGCTTCTTCGAAGTTTGCATCTTCCATGTAGGCCTTCCCGAGACCAAACCAGGCAACCTCGTCGTTCGGATCAATCGTCAGGACTTTCTTGAGCGGTTCGATGCGGGGATTCGGCATTCCTCTCTCCTCGTTGGATGCTTGCTGCAACGACCGTAGCATGCGTTTCCGTTCGTTGTCTATGCGCTTTCCTGCATGTTACGATTCCAAATATGTTGAGTGATGTGTGATGAGTAGGGGCGGGAGCGCTCATTCATCACTACTGATCACCCATCACTCGTCATCGATCACTGGGTTGCTTCATGGGACACACCGGACTCGTCTACGATCCACGCTATCTCGACCATGATATGGGAGCCGGGCACCCAGAGTCTCCTATCCGGCTGCGCGCCATCATGCAGCAGCTGGAGCAGAGTGGTACGGCGGCTCGGCTGACCAGGATTGAACCGCGAGAGGCTGAAGACGAATGGATTACGCAGATCCACACGCCCTCGTATCTTGCGATGCTGAAGACTCACGCACCGGCGAAGGGGCGGGTCTCGCTGGATCCCGATACCTCGATGTCTCCGGGTTCGTTGACTGCCGCCTATCTGGCAGCCGGCGGGGCATTGGTTGCTGTCGATGCGATCATGAGCAGGCAAGTGGACCATGTATTCTGTGCGGTGAGACCGCCGGGGCACCATGCCGAAGCAGGGCGCGCGATGGGCTTCTGCCTTTTCAATAATGTGGCGATTGCCGCGCGCTACGTGCAGAAGAAGCATGGCCTCAAGCGTGTGTTGATTGTCGATTGGGACGTGCACCATGGGAACGGCACGCAGCATAGTTTCGAGGACGATCCCTCCGTGCTCTTCTTCAGCACGCATCAATACCCACACTATCCGGGAACGGGCCGAGAATCGGAACGGGGACGGGGAGCAGGGGAAGGGTTCACGATCAATGTGCCGATGGAAGCAGGTGAGGGCGATGACGAGTATCGTGCAATCTTTCAGAAATCGTTGGTGCCGGCGGCCGATGCGTTCAAACCGGAATTCGTGATCATCTCAGCCGGCTTCGACGCGCACAAAGACGATCCGCTCGCGACCATGGGGTTGACGGAAGAGGGCTACGCGGATCTCACGGGCATCGTGGCCGGCATCGCCAAGCGTCATGCCGGCAGACGCATTCTCTCGTCGCTCGAAGGTGGGTATCACCTGACATCCTTGGCTGCCTCGGTCGATCGTCACATTCAGGCGCTCTTAGCCTCATGACTTAATGGTGAAGTGCTGACAGGTTGACAAGCTGACAGGGAGCACGCCAGCGGCGACCGATCGCTTGTCAGCAAAGGATGCAGGCGAGTGAAGAGTATGAGAAAACTCACGATAGCCAGCCTCACTGTTGTGATCTTTGCCAGCCTTCTCTATCTGTATTACACCGAGATCAAACCGGTCGTGATTTTCGGGTTGCGGTCGGATTACGCCCATGCGATTCCGTTTCAAAAAATTCCGGAGGGTCTGACGAGCCTGAAGGCTGAGTCTTGTGG
>DASVEA010000025.1:0-4236 GCA_036380815.1 Nitrospiraceae bacterium | reverse complement strand
CGAGGGCCTTGGCGGTTATTCCAGTCATTCGTTCCGATAGCGCCTTATCTGCCAAGGCCGTCACGTTATGTACCAACTCAGTGTTCACCGTCACTCGCTCGCCTTTGTCCGGGATGAGACTCACCGTATCGGCAAACATGTGCGTCTTCAGCTGGACGAGCCGTGGCAAGGCCACGCGAACGACGCGTCCATTAAGTCCGTACAAAAGCGTGTCCACCCCCCGATTGGAATGACGGTTGAACTGCGAAACCCCACGGTTGAGGAGCACCTATTGGAGCGCATCGAGACTGATCGGCAGGTCAAGGAATTGATCCTCTTTGCGTGGTGCGCGGCCATTATAGCTGATCACGACAACTTGAGCGAGTTGTTGCAACGCCTGACTGGTCTCCCACTTCGTATCGGGAAATACAGATTGGTAATCGGTCAATTCTTGACTGAAGTGCAGAGCCTCGGCCGTTCGTAACAAATCTTCCCGCAGCTGGGACGGAACGGCTGTGTGTGACCATGCACGGGTAGCATCAAAGGTCTCATACGCCTTGCGATAGGCAATAAACGCATTGTTCACATCACCGGTGCTCTCATAGAGGATGCCGCTCAGATAGCGCGCAAAGCCGTCCTCCCGATAGGCATCTTTCTCCTTGGTTCGATCCGACAGGACATTGAGCCGGTGGTCGATACGCCGGGCTTCGACCAGCGCATCTTGCCACTGACCCAACAGCGCATAATTGAGCGCCTTCAGCACATTGACCAAGACCTGTTCGTAGGGATCGCCCTCATAGGGTAATGCCGTATCATTCGTCATGAACGCGAGTGATTCCGTTCGAATCTTTCGCGTATAGAGACGATCCAGTTCTTCCTCAGCCTGTTCCAATACGGCGTTGCTCTGCTGATAGTCGCCCGCGAGTTGAAGGGTCATCCCTCGATCCATGCCATAGAGCACACGGCCTTTCGAGCCATAGTCTTTCTCAGCCACAGCGACGATGGCATCGGCGCCCTTGGGGTCGTGGGCCCGAAGACTCGTTTCGATGAGGAGATACCGGTTGACTGAGGGGCCGCATCCGGCAAGCAGCACAAACGCCAGCACGGTAAAGAGAGCCTGGGTGGAAATAAAAAAGCCCCACCGTGCCGGAATAAGGGCGGTGGGGCGTGAGGCAAGGAGGCTCAACGAAGGTCGTAGAAACTAAAAGATGGAACGTTTCTTTTCGACGACTTTCTTAATCTTCTTCTGACCAAACCAGACCTTGGCGTTGCTCTCCAAATCCACCATCTGCAGATCGACCTGGTAGAACACCGCCTTCGTCCCGTCGGCCTCGTCGAGGATCGTCGCAATGGTACCCTTCATCATGTAATCGGCGCCGATCTCTTTTCCCGGCGCTTTCTGTGTTTCCTCTCGCGCGTACATCGCTTGTTCTTTGCGCTCGGTGCGAAGTTCCTCGCGATCTCCCTTTCCTGCCACAAACGTGACTTTTTGTGAGTTCGTGAGCTCACGTTCAAGATCGGTCACAAACGTGTTGACGTTGATATGCTCGTGGCTGCTGTTCTGAATGGTCCCGACGACGACGACCGGCTGGCGATGCTTAGAGCCGGAGAAGGTGTTGAGCCACGGATACTCCAGCGCCTCTTTGACCATTGACTCCGCGACAATTCTGGAATCGGTATCGTTCCAACGGCCGCTCAGATCCGTGACGACCCCCGAGTCGACCCTGGTTACTTTGGTCTCCTGGGCACAGCCGGCCAGCGATAACACCACCAGCGCCACGAGCCCGATTCGTCCTCCATCCATCACGATCACGCGATACCTCCTCGCAGGTGCAGCAATTGGCGGTTGAACAATAGGAGCCCTTACCGCGGCGCCCGCTTGTCTTCTTCTTTTTCAAGCCGATCAAAGAGCTTATCCGCGTTCTTTCTGACGTAATCACGAACCTCCGCATTGAGCTCCTTCGCCTGTTCGAGATTATTTTTCATCTCCTCCAGATTCAGCTTCGCCAGCACGTAGTATGTGCCCGTTTTTTCATCCTTATAGCGCTCGATGGGGCGCACTCCGCTGAGGGTCGTGGTCGTCACCGTCTTAATGGCCCTCTCGACATTCTGCTCTTCCGTGTTCTTGGTAAAGTCTCCAGCCGTCGTGGAGGCTGCATAATCACGCATCAAGTAGCCGGTATAGGTTTCAAAGGTTTTGGCGATTTCCGCTCTGGCACGATTTTCAGCGGTGTCCCAGGCCAGCGGCTCGTTCCGAACACCGGCCACGGACCCGACGCCATAAAAGCCTTTACTATCTTTTTCATTGAAGGCCCCTGACCCTTGCTTCACCCACTTCGGAGGACCGCCGCAGGCAGCAAGTCCGATCATCAGGGCGATAGCCACTCCTCCCCCGACCAACCTCGACCTGAACCCCAGTACACTATTCATGCGTAGCCTCCTTGGTGATGATCAGGACAGTGAAACGGCGGTGAATCGGCGGCGAGCCAGCGGCAGATGCCGGCGACGAACGTTCGAGAATTCACACGAATTCATGCTAACATGCACCCCCAATCCCGTCAACGCAACCGACGGATGCTGATTGACCGTCTCACTGTACCCCTACTAAGGAGATTGCCCGTGGCAGATGTCCAAATTGATGACGGTATCATTAAGATTTTGACCCTGGAAATTCAAGATCCCAAAGCAGCCGCAGTCCTCGCTGAATATCCTCAAGTCCGCTGGGCAGAAATTACGCGGAAAGCAGTCAAGATCGGGCTGGGATATCTCAAGGGCGGCGAAAAAGCTTAGCGCAGGATGCTGAAAAAAGCCGCCAGCGTCGTTCTCGCATCATTCAGACCCTCAACGTACCCCAAGGGTACGCCTTCGGGTCTTCACTCGCTGCGGCCTTGCTGAACGGCCTTTTTGAGCATCCTGGGGGAGGGTACTTCTGCTGTGCCACACCGGTACAGAATGATCAAAGCTCTCGCGTGCCAAAATAGTTTTTCCACGGCCTGCTAAGGCTTCGCGGGTGTCGACTGTGCAACAGCAGCTCGGGCACGAGCGTGGTTCCCCCCAAGTTCGATATAACGCGTGAACGCTTCAACCGATTTAGGCTGATCATTCATCTCGTCGGCGTAGAGGATGCCCAGCGAGAAATAGACATCCACAGAGTTGGGATTGACCACCAGCGCCTCCCGCATGGCGCACTCAGCTTCGGCATACTGCCCGCGCTTTTCGTAAATCAACCCGAGCGTATACTGAGAATCCGGGTTCTGCGGGGCATACTGCACCGCCAGTTTTGCCGCCGACAACGCGTCGGCAAGGTTCGGCAGCACTTCTAGCAGCACATAGCTCTTGAGCACATAGGCATCGCCAAACGTGGGATCGTATTCCAAGGCTTTATCCAGCCGCTCCAACGCTTCCTCCGACGATTTGCCGGTTTGGAGAAGTGCGAAGGCCTGTTCATACTGCATCTTCGCAGCCTGTCGTCGTTCGGCCGGAGACTGGGGATCTGCCTCCATGATAAAGGCGGTCTTTCTGCCCTCGATCAACACCGTATCCCCTTCCCCTTCAAGCTGCACAAAGAGGGGATGCTGGGCGCCCTTCGACCGTTCAAGAACTTGTTGCTTCACATAGTCTCCCACTTCCGAGGCCATGAGCCATCCGTTTTTATTACGATCCGCCAGGCCACTCAGCCCATTCACCAGAACCTGCACGAAAAGACTTCTCCCATTCTCCTGACTTAACGACTCACCCTTATCGCCCGCCGATAACACTTGCACGGCTCGCCGCTCCGTATCGTCTTCTGGAGCCAATCGCCCTTCGAGGGACAGTGGCTGAGTCGTGCTCACCTCCCACCCGCTGACTGCGGCATTCAAGAAGAAAAGGGTGTGTTTGGATGCGCTACGCCGGCTGAACTCTTTCAGCTGTTCAAACGTCATCGATTTGGACACATTTCCAATCTGTGCATCCCAGGGAACGAGATACCCAAGTTCCTTGCCGGCCAGATCCTGCGTGACTCCCGCATGTCCTGCGAAATAAAGCACAAGCCGATCATATCGACCGACCTTGCGGGGCAAGAATTCCGAGAGCGTCTGCTGCAGACGGCGAACACTCGCATCCTTGTCGTAAAATTCAACGACCTCGTCGAACCCCAGTTGGCGGAACGCCTGGGCCACCGCTTTGGCATCTTCAATCGCGCCGGGAATTTTAGGGGCCAGGAGATAGTTCTCCACCCCGATGACTATGGCCCACGACTTGTAATACAACCCTTCC
>DASVEA010000024.1:0-2239 GCA_036380815.1 Nitrospiraceae bacterium | reverse complement strand
TCCGTCGGAGGCAGCACGAACACGGTCTCGGAAAGGTTCATCTCCCGAGCAATCTGCTGCAGTTGATAGTCGGTGAGACCTTCTGCTTCGGGGAACACGGCAACCGGGTTGCCTCCGAACGGCTGCCCGGTGAACACGTCGGCTTGATAAAATTTGAGCGTGTGGCGGTCTGTCAAGATTCCTTCCTACCAGGATGTCTAACGGGCATTATTCACCATCCTGTTAGATGATTGACAGGCTTACGTCGGTCTTGTCAGACTCGCCCATGACCGATGTGAACCAAGAAGACGTGAACCATGCTCTGGAAATACTGGGACTTACCCTTCCCGTCACCCCCGAAACCCTCGCTCGGACCAGACGAGCGCTGCTGTACACCTGGAACCCCGCCCGCTACTCGAATCTGACAAACAACCCCACAAAATACATGCAATCCTACAAGAAGGCCGAAGAAATGACCAAACTCATCGAAGCCGCCTACACTCTTCTCTCTGCCTTGCTCGCGGCCTCCGAGAAAACATCCCTCGGGTGAGTCAGATCTCCAGCACCCTCACTCAAAGTGGGATGGCTAGGTTTGTCCCGACTGCGCGCGTCCAGCGAGGGCCTTCTGAGGCCGCGCGCTGCGCGAGCAAGGAGACAAGCCTAGCCGTTCCACTACTCTCTTTTTCATCATCCGGCTATCCCATGCCGTGAGAGACCACGCGAGCCATCCCCTCCTTACCATCTTCCCCTTCGCTCAGCGCGACCGGCCAGGTGACCAACCCTGACACACCCTGCGGCGATCCGACGGTCTGCGTCTGCTGCGCGTAGATCTGCGGCAACTTGTTCGTCCCGAACTTCGAGATATAGAGGAAGACATGTTCCCGCGCGTTCACGCGTACAGCCCAGGGATGAAAATCGCTTTTGTAGAATTCTTCGCAGAGCTGCATCGCGTCAAGACACGAGAGGCTACTCGGATCATTCAACGTGTAGTAATAGTCCAGGGGCAGATCGTAGTCCTCTTGCTTGTGGATTGTAATGCCGAACTTCTCCGCATTGCGCACCATCGGCGTATGGCGATAGGCCACAAAGTAGAACAGCTCCACCGAATGAATCACCGGCTGGTTGTCGATGACGAACTGGCGGGTCTCCAGCGCTTCATCGCGCGTCTCGCCGGGGAACCCGTAGAACGCCATCACGTGATTCCAGATCCCCGCCTTCGCCGCCAGATGCAGGTTGTTCTGGATCACACTCTTCTTGGCGTGCTTGTCCATGAGGTTCAGTACCCGCTCGTTCGCCGACTCCATCCCATAATAGAGAGTGCAGCAGCCGGCCTTCGCCGCCAGGTTCCAGATCTCCTGGTCTTGCAGGGTTTCTTCAAACCGGATCAACGTCGTCCACTTGATCCCGACCTGTTGATCAACCAACAGCTGCGACACCTTCTTAAACAGCGCCGGCGGATAGGATTCATCGGAGAAGAGGAAATGGCGGCAGTGATACTTGTCCCGCAATGATTTGATCTGTTCGACCACTTGTTGGGCCGGCACCGCACGATACTGGTCGAAGTAGCCCTGGCCATGGTCACAGAACGTGCAGCGGCCCCAATAGCAACCACGCGTCGCAAGGTAGGGAATGATCAGCTCCGGCACGAAGTAGCGATCCAGCGGTAGCCCGTCGAAATCCGGCAAGGGCAACGCAGTCGTTTTCTCGGTATAAACTTCGGGATTCTGATGCACCCCTGAGGCATCGCGATACATCAAGTTGGGTACGGAGGCGATGGCCCGCTCGCCATTCAACGCCTCGATGAGCCAGAGCAGCGCATGCTCCCCTTCATAGAGGATCGCCGAGTCGAAGATCTCGGTGAAAAATCGCTCCTGCTTCGGCAGCTCTTCCTGCAACCGCGTGATGACATTGCCGCCCACCACCACATGGATATGCGGGAACGTCTCCTTGATCATCTTGCAAAACGTGAGTCCCGCGAGCAGCTGCATCTGCGTCCCGATCGAAAGCCCAACGACGTCCGGCATCTCTTTCGCCACCGCCGGCATGACCAGCTGAGTGCAGATATCCCGGTAGACGTTCACCTGCTCATCGTCCAGACAGGCGAACACTTCCTTGGATACGCCGGGCCGATAGCCCAGATTGCTTTCCATCGGATAGAACACGAGCGACGCAGGATAGTAGGCGGTGGAAATGTAGGCCATCGCCTCGCGAAAGCAGTTCAACGCACCTTCGAGCTCTCCCGCCTGGTAGAAACGCTCGC
>DASVEA010000023.1:0-3739 GCA_036380815.1 Nitrospiraceae bacterium | reverse complement strand
TCTGCCAGCAGGGGAGGGATGGCCCGGTGAGTCCCCTGTGCTCGCAACGCGCAGTCTAAGAAGGATAGCGGGGAGCGGTCAGGTGCCCTTCTTGCTCGCAGAGCCCCCACGATGAAACAGTGGTCGCTCGATGCGCGCAGTTAAGGGCAGCCTCGGCCACTCTCCTACAGAGAGGCATAAAGAAATTGAGGATTGGAAGGCCCTCGCCCGGGCTACTGGCACGTCCCGGGAAATCGATTGCGAAGCAATCGGAGGGTCGGGTGGGTGAAAAATATCTGCCAGTGGGTGGGCGGGTGAGAACGTCGCGCGCAGTAAGGGACTCATCCTGGCCATCCTGGGGACAAGGTAAACAAGCAAGCTTGGAAGGACCATCTTTGGCCACTCGCTGCGGCCTTGCTTGGGACACGGCACGTCCCTGGGTGAAGAGGCTGTCTTGGGAGACTCAGGGCGGGCGAGTGAGAAGGCTGGCCTTTTTGAGCATCCTGAGACTATGTTGACTCGGCACAGGCATGTACGATTCCAACGGTGTATTAAGTGTAAACTGATTTTTCTCTCAGGCTGCTAAACTGCATACCCACGCTGTGACCGACAAGCTTCGCATCAATAAGTTTTTTACACACCACGGCATGTGTTCTCGGCGGGAGGCCGATCGCCTGATCGAATCCGGTCGCGTGACCATCAATCAGCGGGTGGCCCGCTTGGGAGATCAGGTCGGTCCTGACGACGTCATCGCACGAGATGGACAGGTGATTCCCTGGGGGACGTCCTCGCTCTATATCAAGTATAACAAGCCGGTGGGTGTGACGACGACCAGTGAGTCGCATGTGCCTCGTAACATCATTGCGGAGATCGGCCATCCGGAGCGGATCTTCCCGATCGGCCGACTCGACAAGGACTCGTCCGGCCTCATCCTTCTCACGAACGACGGGGACATCGTGAACGAGATTCTAAGAACTGAGCACGGGCATGAACGGGAATACGAGGTGTCAGTCGATCATCCATTTGATCAGACGTTCATCGACCGCATGGCTCAAGGGGTCGTCGTTCTCGCGCACCCGACCAAATCCTGCCGGATTGAACGACTCGGTCCCGCACAGTTCCGCATCATCCTCACCGAAGGACGCAATCGACAGATTCGGCGTATGTGCCAAGTCTTGGGGTATCGGGTACACACGCTGCATCGTGTTCGGATCATGCATGTGACGCTTGACGGATTGGTACCCGGAGCGTGGAAACCGCTCACCGGAGAGGAGCGTGTGCAGCTCTTTCAGGCTGTCGGACGAGGCAGCAGTTCAAGCCCGCATAATTCATGAGCCCTTCTGCTTGAACCACGAATTCGCAGCTGCGATGAGCCTTGGGCTGGCAAGTTCGCCGACGGGCACCTCCATTGACAACCACACAGTCGGAACTCACACTAGCCCGCACCTCGTCCACGGAGAACAACACCCAGTATGGTCACCACGTGGTGGAGCCCCCAAATCAATGCACTGCTTGGCAGCCTCGTCGTGGCGGCGGGTGCCTGGCTGGCCTGGGACTCGTTCTCACCCTGGGGAATCTTTCTCGCCGCAGGAGGCGTCGCAGGGTTTCTAATCTGGCAGGGGCGCACGATTGGACTGGTCTGGGCCTGGGCCACCCTGTTGCTTGGCGCGGAGAGTCTTGCATGGCCCATCGTCACGATGGTTCAGGTCCGCTCGACCACGACAGAGCCGACCGACGAACAACTGGGGACAATCCTCTCAGCCGTTCTGACGGGACTCCTTTCGGCGATCTTTTGGATTACTCTCTCCTATGGGCTCTTCAAACGAGCCAGCCAGCCCATCGCCGCCTCCTCAACCAATGCAACCGACAGCCAGCCACCTCCATCGCAATCATGACACCTCCACTGGCACAGATGCGACCTACCACATCTCGATCGGATCGACATCGACATCGAATTTGATGGCTCGGCGCTGATACGTCCGTTCCATTTCCTTGACGGTGATCCGCACCGCTTCGAGCCCCGCTTCCCGTTCGGACGATTTCACAAGAATTTGCCACCGATACCGTCCCCGGAGTTTCGGCACCCGCGAGGGGACTGGCCCCAAAACAGTGAGACGGTCGGGCCGACCAATCGATTGAGGCGTCGAATGGACTATTGCCGTGGCCGTCTGTCCGGCCACGGATGGTGAAGAGCAGGCGGCGAGCCGAGACACCCAGGCCGTGGCAACGTCGCGAACCATTTTCTCGTTGTTCCCCGATACGAGAAGGGCAATCAGATAAACCGCGGGCGGATACCCCAATGCAGTCCGATGGGACAGCTCCTCCGATAGGAAGATGGATTCGTCGTTCTGAGCCACAGCCTGAATCGCATGATGAGATGGCAGATAGGTCTGCACAATAACCTGACCGCCAGCCCCTGCCGGATCGGCGAGACTGACCGCATCGAGGAGCGTATGATAGGTACGTTCGGCAGATCGGAAATCCGGCACGCTGAGTCCTGCGTCCGCCTGCACAATCCCGACTAGGCCCATCGTCGGGAGAGGCCCACGCCGCAGCAGCAATTGTGTCCCGACGATGATATCCCATTCCCCTTGCTCGACCCTCCGCCAGAGGGCATTGGCCTGCGCTGGCCGCCGCATGGTATCTCCATCGAGCCGAATCACTGTCGCGTGAGGCAATAATCGCGTTGCATCCTCTTCCACCCGCTCTGTGCCCTCCCCGATCAACCGCATGCGAGGGCCGGAACATGAAGCGCAGGTCTCGGGGATGGGCATAAGGTCTCCGCAGTAGGAACAGAGCAGTCGACCTGCCTGCCGAGAGTACATCAATGCCACGCGACAGGCGGGACAGCGGGGAACCTGGCCGCAGTCACGACAGACGAGGGCTCCGGCATAGCCCTTCCGATTGAGAAACAACAGGACGCCGGCCCGGCGACCGATCGTCTGCTCAATGGCCCGAACGAGCGGCTGGCTCAGCACCGTGCCGCGACCATGATCGCGTAAATCGACGACCTGTACGCTCGGTCGCGCATCAGATGGTATAAGCTTGCGTACAACGATCCCGCGTTGTTCCACTGCCGCTTTAGTTTCAAGGGAGGGATGGGACGAACTCAGGACCAACGCTGTCTGTTCGTCCTGCGCCCTCATCCAGGCCACGTCTCGTGCATGGTAGCGTGGTTCTTGTGGTTCTTTGAGCGCGGCATCTTCTTCTCCCTCGACCCAAATCGCCCCGATTGCAGTCAATGGGAGAAAGATGGCCGACCGGGTTCCCACGACCACTCGAACGACCTGCCGATGAATCTGATCCCACGTCTCAGCTTTCACCTGGTCTGAAAGACCGCGATGGAAACAGACCGGGGAGATGCCTGTCTCGTCATCACGGATCAAGCCCGCAACCCATTGGGCCCGTTCTGCTTCGCCAACGATGATGAGGACCGTCTGTTTACGGTCGAGCACCAGGCGAACGGTCTGCTGCAACAGCCTTAATCGATCGGTCCAGGAAGCCTGCACCAGAAGCCGAGACGGTCCTTGGCCTCTCATCGCCTCGAACAGTGGCTCCGCCCAAGACATTGCGGGGTCAGGAATGAGCGGAGCGGTGATGCTGAAATTGCCCTGGTTCACCTGTATCAATGGTCGGACGAGAGGCGCCGGTGAGGCCGACGGCAGGTCCTGGACTTCCACCACCCATCCACGAGACTTGAGATCGTGCAACAAATCGCCAGGACCAGGACTGCGAGACGACAGGCGAAGTCCTGAAGGTT
>DASVEA010000022.1:0-5257 GCA_036380815.1 Nitrospiraceae bacterium | reverse complement strand
CGGATTGGTGCCCGTGCTTGTCGCATGGATGCTGATCAATCGCCATCTTCGTCTGGAGAGCCAGCAACGCGAGGCGTTGATTCAGGAGCAGATTACGTTCATAGAGTCGCGGCATGAGGATTTGCGAGAAGCGTATTTGGGGCAGGAGCAGACGCGAGTCGAACTGCGCCGAAAAGTGGCCCAGTTGACGGCCCTCCATCGAGCCGGATTGCTGTTCAGCTCGACACTGGATCGAGAGGCTCTGATGCAGAAAGTGTTGGAGGCTCTGACCAGTGATTTGCAGTACGATCGGGCGATGATCTCGTTCTACGATCCGGTCCGCCGGGTTGTCATGGATGCGCGGGTGCTCGGCGTTTCGCCTGAGATCCAGGCGTTTGCGCGCGCGTGTGAGATTCCCGTCACCGATCCCATGAGCCCGGAAGGCATCGTGCTGCTACAGGGCCAGCCATTGTTGGTTGGGGATGTGCAGGCGGTGTGGGATCGCATGCATCCGTTGACCCAACAGCTCGCCCTGCTGACGAAGACCAAAGCGTGGATCGCCGTCCCGTTGAAAATCAAAGACCGGATTTTGGGAAGCCTGACCGTGGATCGGATACAGGCGCACAGTCTGACTCAGGACGATCTTGAGTTGATGATGACGGTCGCCCATCAAGTCGCGATCGCACTGGACAATGCCTCCGCGTATGAACAGATTGAAGGCTTGAACGTGGGACTCGAAGTCAAAGTGCGTGAACGCACAGCGGAGCTGGAGCAGGCGGATTGCTTGCGGTCTCAATTTCTCTCGCATGTCTCGCACGAGCTCAAGACGCCGTTGACCTCAATCAAGGGGTTCTTGCAGAACCTTCTCGATGAATTGACGGGGCCGCTCAATGAGAAACAGCAGCGCTATTTGTCACGGATGTTGGACAATTCCAATCGGTTGATCCGCATGATCGAGGACTTATTGGATCGCACGAGGATTCAAACCGGGAGGTTGGATCTCGTTCCCGGCGAGATCGACTTGGGGCAGTGTGTGGCGGATTTGGTCGAGCAATTGCGCCTGTTGGCCCAGGCCAAACAGCAGACATTGGAGGCTGTCGCTCCTCTTGTCCCACTGATGGTCTGGGCAGATCGCGATCGCCTGATCCAGATCGTTACGAATTTGCTCCAGAATGCGGTGAAGTTTACCCCGGAGGCCGGCAGCATTATGGTGACGGTGAGGCAAGAGACCCAGACGCTCGCCGGGGTTTCCGTGCGCGATACCGGGCCGGGTATTCCGTCAGAGTTCCTTGAGCAGGTATTCGATCCATTCTTTCGAGTCAAACAGGCCCGAAGTGGAGTGAAAGGGTTGGGTTTGGGCTTGTCGATCGTGCGGAGGTTGGTGGAGCTACAAGGTGGGACGATCGTCGCGCGGAGTGAACCGGGGCAGGGCGCGGAGCTGTGCTTCACGATTCCGTTGCGTCCCACAATCGCGATACCGCGTGGCAGTGTATCAACTGAAGCGCCTCGTATCTTGGTTGTCGATGATGATCCGGATATTCGTCAACTCTTACAGGATCGTTTGCGGGCCAGGGGGTATCGTGTCCAGTCGGCGGTTGACGGTGTCCGAGCGCTGGAAGCGGTGCGGGCCGAGACATTCGAGGGGATGATTTTGGACATTGGCATTCCTGCTATGGACGGGATGGACGTGCTTCGGCAAATTCGAGTATGGGATCAGCAGATCCCGATCGTGATGGTCACGGCGTCAGGCGCCAAAGAGTTGGCGGTGCGCGCGATCGGCATGGGTGCGCAGGCCTATATGCTGAAGCCGTTTGACGTCGACGAACTGCAACGGGTTGCAGACTATTGGTTTCGGCCTGTTGAGCGACCGTCTGCAGGGGAGTTGAGCGCACCCGGATGAGTGAGACGAGGAGGCGTAAGACCACAAGAGTCTGGGGTAGGTGTCGGCGCAGGACTGGACCGGTTCGTCGGATGTGGATGGCCTGGATGTGTGTGATAGGGGTGTGCTTGGCCGGTTTACCAGGGATAGCCGCAGCACAGGTGCCCCGTATTCAAGGGCAGGGAGCCGCCGCGTCTGCAATGAGCAATGCCTTTGCCGCCCAAGCCGACGACCCCTCGGCTCTGCACTACAATCCGGCAGGGATGACGCAGTTGAAGGGGCTTCAGTTCATGGCAGGGGCACTGTTTATCGGAGGGTCAACAGACTTCACCAGTCCGACGGGGGTGACAGCAAATGGCGATCGAAACGGGACGGTGGCCTGGCCCCCTCCCGGTCATATTTACATCACAGCGAACTTGAAGGATCTCGGGTTGACAGCCCTGGGTAACCTTTCTGCCGGAATTGGCCTGACTGTGCCCTTCGGCTCGCTGACTCGCTGGCCGAACGACGGGCCGTTCAGTACGGCCACGACCTTCAGCACGCTGCCGCTTCAGGATATCAAGCCCACCCTTGCCTACAAAGTAACGGAGAACCTCTCACTCGGGCTGGGTGCGGATATCTATACCTTCAGCAGTCTTGTGGGCGAAGGTCATGTTGAAAGACAGAGGATTCCTTTAGCTGGGGTGACAACCGAACTCAATGGAAAAGACACCGCCGCTGGTTTCAATGCCAGCCTCTTATATACGGCGTTGCGTAATGCTGACGGGAAGCCGCTGGCGAATATCGGGATCGTCTATCGTAGTCAAGCGACCTTGCACCTGAGCGGAGAATTATTGGCTAACGGAGCCAAAGTATCCGATGCCAGAGCCACGCTGGTCTTACCGCAAGTCATTACAGGGGCGATCGCGATCTGGCCTGTTCGGACGAGTGAACGGGAATGGAAAGTAGAGATGGACGTCGACTACGTGGGGTGGAAGTCGGTTCAGAATCTCGATGTCACATTAGGGAGCGGTGCGACACTCGCGCAGCCGCAGAACTGGCGCAGCACCTATGCGGTGATGCTCGGAACCGAATACAAGTGGCTGGCGCTTGAATCGCTCCCGAGTTGGGTGGTGGCGCTGCGGGGCGGCTATACCAACCAGCCGACACAAATGCCTGACCTGACCTTTGATCCCGGGATTCCTTCTTCGGACCTCCACGTCCTGGGAGGAGGGCTTGGATTATTGTGCAAGGAGCAGGGATCGTTTCTGGGCCTGATGCGATGTGGAGACCTCGGCGTAGGCTCGCTGAAACCCAAAGCGATCGGAGTCGATCTCTCGTTTCAAGCGGCACTCTACGAGGACCGTACGGTGATCGGCAATCGCAACCCAACCGTCGATGGAACCTACAGGACCACACTGTATAATGGCAGTGTGTCGCTTCGAGTAATCTACTAGCGAAATGGGCGTGACGGGCGAGAAAAGCGCGACGTGGACAGACTGATCTCCACCTCGTCCCGCTAGTCTCACCCGTCGCGCGCAGCGGATTCGTACAGGCGTGGAACTCGGGAGCCTATCCCGCAGAGGACTTCGTACGGGATCGTGCCGATCCAATCGGCCACTTCATCAGCCCAGATCGATTCCCCTCCCTGCTGCCCGATCAGCGTGACGATCTCACCCACTTGTACCGGTGCAAGGTCGGTGATATCCACCATGATCATATCCATGCACACCAGACCAACGATCGGGGCGCGTCGTCCCTGAATCAAGACCGATCCGCGATGGGAGAGCCGCCGACTATAGCCGTCGGCATAGCCGATCGGCAGCACCGCGATCTGCGTCGGTCGTTTCGCAACAAATGTTCCGTTGTAGCTGACTGTTCCCCCTCGTGGAATTTTCCGCAGTTGGACGATTGTGGTTCGAAGTGAGAGGACGGGTCTAAGATCAGGAGCGGGGATTGTGGCGGGCAAGGTGTGGTACCCGTAGAGCGCGATGCCAGGGCGCACGAGTGAAAAGTGCGCTTCGGGGAACCTGACGATGGCGGCACTGTTTGCCGTGTGCATCAACGGGAGTGTGAGACCACGTTGTTGGATTTGTTCCATCATGGCACGAAATACACCAAGTTGTCGTTCCGTGAAGGCACCGTCTACTCCGTCTGCGTCGGCAAGGTGGGTCATCATGCCCTCGACCTGGAGGGGACTTCGCAAGATAGGGTTGTCGAGGAGTGAGAGTAGCTCTTCCGGAGAAAACCCCAGCCGCCCCATCCCGGTTTCGACCTTGAGGTGAATTGGGTAGGGGGCCGGATGTGAACGAGCGGCCTTGGCCAAGGTGGGAAGGATACGCCCATCGCTGACGACGGGGGTCAGCTGGTGAGCAACCAGGTCGGACACCTGTTCCTCAAAGAGCGCGCCCAGAACTACGATAGACGCTGAGAGACCTGCTTGGCGGAGTGCGATACCTTCGTCGAGCGAGGCCACGGCAAACCGTCCAATGCCCTGACGAACAAGCGCCTGAGCAGTCTCCACAGCTCCATGCCCGTATGCATTGGCCTTGACGACCGCCATGATCTCACTGCCGGGGGACAGGTAATGCTTGATGCGAGAGAGATTATAGGCAAGCGCCGAGAGATTGACGGTGGCGTAGGTGGGTAACAAGGTCGAAATTGAGGTCACACTTCCATAATTTCTTGTTCTTTTTTCTTCACTACGTCGTCGATTTTTTGCATGTATTGGTCGGTCAGTTTCTGGGTGTCGGCTTCAGCCTTTCGCAGCTCGTCTTCAGTTAACTTGGCATCCTTTTGCAGTTTCTTCAACTCTTCGTTGGCATCTCGACGAAACCCGCGCATAACGACTTTCGTATCTTCGCCGTGTTTTTTGCAGATCTTGCTGAGTTCTTTGCGCCGTTCTTCGGTGAGCGGCGGAAGGGGAACGCGAATGATTTTTCCGTCGTTGGACGGTGTGATTCCGAGGCCCGATCCCGCCAGAGCTTTTTCGATTTCCTTGATGAGGGTAGACTCCCACGGCTGGATCGTGATGAGGCGGGCCTCCGGGGTCGAAATATTGGCCACCTGCTTCAGCGGAGTCATCGTGCCATAGTAGTCGACTCGAACGCCGTCGAAGAGGGCGACCGACGCTCGCCCTGTCCGTAGGCCGGCCAAATCGCGCTTGAGATGCTCCAGCGCGGACTCCATCTTTTCCGTGACCTTTTGGCGTATGACGGCAGGGTTGGACATGGGAGACTCCCTAGAAAGTTAGCGGCGATCGACCGTGACAATGGTTCCGATCGCTTCGCCCGTGGCAACACGTTTGAAATTGCCTTGCTCCTTCAGGTTGAACACGATGAGCGGAAGGTTGTTATCCATGCAGAGACTGATGGCCGTGGCATCCATCACTTTCAAATTCTGATTCAAAATTGAGAGAAA
>DASVEA010000021.1:0-4023 GCA_036380815.1 Nitrospiraceae bacterium | reverse complement strand
AGCGCCACCTTCGCCCAATGCTTCTCATCGTCTGGCACGGCGATATGGTTCACGACGTGGCCGTCGGCAAGATTTTCCAACGCCCAGCAGAGATGGGCTCCGTCGATCCGGAACATCGTCGCGCACTGGCAGACCGTGGAGGAGAGGAAGAAGACTTTCTTATCAGTAAGATCACGTTTTAATCGATTAACCAGATTCAATTCCGTTCCCACAGCCCAGACCGTCCCGGCCGGCGCTGCCGTTACTGTGCGGATAATTAACTCCGTGGACCCGGACAGGTCCGCCCGATTGACGACATCCTCATGACATTCGGGATGGACGATCACCTTCCCATCCGGATACTGCTTGCGAAAATTGTCCACATGCACGGGCTGGAACATCTGGTGCACACTGCAGTGGCCTTTCCAGAGAATGAGCTTCGCGCGCTGGATCGCCTCACGCGTATTGCCCCCGTTGGGTTGATAGGGGTCCCAGACGATCATTTCTTCTCTCGGCAGCCCCATCTTGTTGGCCGTATTGCGGCCCAAATGCTCGTCCGGGAAGAAGAGGATTTTCTCCCTCCTTGCCCAGGACCATTCCATTACCGCCTTCGCGTTGGAGGACGTACAGGTAATCCCGCCATGTTCACCGCAAAAGGCTTTAAGCACCGCTGCAGAGTTCACATACACCGCGGGCATGACGGCCTCTTCCACGGGAATGATTCGGCCCAGGGTCTCCCAACATTGATCGACCTGTTCGATGCCCGCCATGTCCGCCATGGAGCAGCCTGCTGCCATGTCCGGAAGAATCACCGTTTGTTTGGAGCGGCTCAGGATGTCGGCGGTCTCGGCCATGAAGTGAACACCACAAAAGACGATATAGGGCCGCTCTGACCGCTCGGCTGCCAGTTTCGAGAGCAGGAGGGAATCCCCGCGAAAGTCCGCATGTTCGATGACTTCATCCCGTTGATAATTATGGCCTAGAATCATGACCCGGTCGCCGAGCACACGTTTAGCCTCAACGGTCCGGCGGAATAGTTCCTCTCCAGGCAATTGCTGGTAGTTGGTGATCGGTTTCGGAAGAGTCGAGAGTGTTTGCACAGTTTCCTCAGCAAGAGAGTGAGAGGTATCATTCTACGTTAGGACTCCCCCACAATCAACGAACCAGCCGCTGTGAGCGAAGCAGGCTGAGGTTGAGGCCAAGGTTGAGGTTGAGCGAAGATTCGACTTGCTTCGTTTCAGCCTTAGCCTGAACCTTAACCTTCCGGAAAGCTGGCGGACTTTTTCAGCATCCTGCTAGGCCTAATACCCCGTTGACAACGCAACAGACCAGCGATACGATTCACCCCGAAGCTAGGGGAGCCACACGGCTGAGAGTCCGCCCGAACGGACGACCCTCAGAACCTGACCTGGGTAATACCAGCGTAGGGAAGCGAGAACAACCGGAACCGTTGGTCTCTCTGCCGCACCCCTAATGCATCAGGTGCGGCTTTTTTTATTTGGAGAAAATCAGCATTCAGCAATCAGCTTCCGGAATCTATGTTAAGGGCTGATCTGACAGCATCCTGAAGAAAGGATCTCCTCATGAGCGACCATACAATAGGCAATGGATCTGCAACTGGGAACGGACACACGTCTGCCGAATCAGCCTTGACGACCACGCCGTTTCCCGCCTCGCGCAAAGTGTATGTGCAGGGGACGCAGACAGGCGTGAGGGTCCCGATGAGGGAGATCGGCCTGACCGCCACCAAGTCGATGAATGGAGGCATGCCCATCGCCAATGAACCGATCACGATCTATGATACCTCCGGCCCCTATACAGACACGGACGTACAGATCGACGCGCGGTCTGGATTGGCGCCCTATCGACGGAACTGGGTGATCGGCAGGAACGATGTCGTTGAGCTCCCGGATATCTCCTCCAATTATGGCCGCCTGCGCGCGGCCGATCCGAAGCTGGACGAGCTCCGGTTTCAACACATTCGCAAGCCGCTGCGAGCCAAACCTGGCATGAATGTGACCCAGCTCCACTACGCCAGACAAGGCATCGTTACACCGGAGATGGAGTACATTGCGATCCGGGAGAACCAATCTCGCGAAGTGGCGCGAGAACTGGCCTCACGGAATGGGCATGGCGGCGGGGTCACCCAGCACCCGGGCCAGTCATGGGGCGCAAGCATCCCCTCTGTAATCACGCCGGAATTTGTCCGCGATGAAGTCGCCCGTGGCCGCGCGATCATCCCGGCCAACATCAACCATCCGGAAAGCGAACCGATGATCATCGGCCGCAACTTTCTGGTGAAGATCAACTCCAACATCGGCAACTCCGCGGTCGCTTCCTCCATCGAAGAAGAAGTGGAAAAGATGATCTGGTCCATTCGATGGGGCGCCGACACAGTAATGGACCTCTCGACCGGCAAGAATATCCACGAAACCCGCGAATGGATCATCCGCAATTCACCAGTGCCAATCGGCACCGTGCCAATCTATCAAGCGCTCGAAAAAGTCGGAGGCAAGGCCGAAGACCTGACATGGGAACTGTTTCGCGACACACTGATCGAACAGGCTGAGCAAGGGGTTGACTACTTCACCATCCACGCTGGTGTACGCCTCGCCTATGTGCCGATGACCGCCACACGCATGACCGGCATCGTGTCCCGAGGCGGGGCTATCCATGCGAAGTGGTGCCTGGCTCATCATGAAGAAAACTTCGCCTACCGCCACTTCGAAGAAATTTGCGACATTATGAAGGCCTACGACGTGTCGTTCAGTTTGGGCGACGGGTTGCGCCCAGGCTCCATTGCAGACGCCAACGATGAGGCGCAATTCGCCGAGCTGGACACGTTGGGTGAACTCACCAAGATTGCCTGGCGCCACGACGTCCAGGTTATGATTGAAGGGCCGGGCCACGTGCCCATGCACATGATCCAGGTCAACATGGAAAAACAGCTGACGGCCTGTCAGGAAGCGCCATTCTATACGCTGGGACCGCTCACAACCGACATCGCGCCAGGCTACGACCACATCACCTCCGGCATCGGCGCAGCCATGATCGGGTGGTTCGGCTGTGCGATGCTCTGCTATGTGACACCCAAGGAACACCTGGGCCTCCCCGACCGCGAAGATGTGAAGACCGGCGTCATCACCTACAAAATTGCCGCCCACGCGGCGGACCTCGCCAAGGGGCATCCGGGCGCCCAGATCAGAGATAACGCGCTCTCAAAAGCCCGCTTCGAGTTTCGCTGGGAAGACCAGTTCAATCTTTCGCTCGATCCGGACACGGCAAGGCTCTTCCACGACGAAACGTTGCCGGACAATGCCGCCAAGGTCTCGCACTTCTGTTCGATGTGCGGCCCTCATTTCTGCTCAATGAAGATCACGCAAGATGTCCGGAACTATGCCGCGCAATTGCAGGTGGATGAACACACGGCGATTCAAATCGGCATGAAAGAAAAGGCCGAAGAGTTCAAGAAGACCGGCTCGGAAATTTATCGATAAGGCTGCTCAAAATGGTTCTCCGGCAAGGCCGTAGGCGAGACCAAACCGGAGGCGTACCCTCTGAGGTACGTTGAGGATTTGGTGGAGCCGAGAACGAAGCCGGAAGCCATTTTCAGCAGCCGTCGAGGGAGAATACCGTATGGGAAAGCCGAAGCCAGCACCATTGCGTGAGCGAGATATTACTCGGCAGATCGCACGGGAATACTATAAGGAGTTCGACCAGCTCATCGAGAGCGATGTGATCATTGTCGGCGCCGGGCCTTCCGGGTTGATCTGCGCCCATGATCTGGCTGCGATGGGATTTCGTACGGTCATCGTCGAGCAGAGCCTCGCCCTTGGCGGCGGCTTTTGGTCGGGCGGCTACCTGATGAACAAGGCCACGATCTGCGAACCGGCCAATGAGATCCTCGAAGAAATCGGCGTGCCCTGCAAGAAGATCACGGAATGCGAGGGGATGTACATGGTCGATCCTCCGCACGCCACCGGTGCGCTGATCGCCGCCGCATACAGAGGCGGCGCCAAGATCATGAATCTCACGCGAGTGGTC
>DASVEA010000020.1:0-2592 GCA_036380815.1 Nitrospiraceae bacterium | reverse complement strand
CATCGTATTCAGACAGCGCAAACTCGCTGACAAATCGTTCCATTCTGGCTGCCGGCAATTCGGTCACTTGCTTGCGATACCCCTCGATCCATTCCTTCTCCAGCTTGAGCGGCACCAGATCAGGATCGGGGAAGTAACGATAGTCGTGCGCCTCCTCTTTGGAGCGCATCACCACCGTCTCGCCGCGGTCGAGACTCCAGAGGCGGGTCTCCTGGTTGATCTTGCCGCCCTCACTCAACACCTTCGTCTGGCGCTTGATCTCGTATTCAATGGCATCCTTGACGAATTTGAACGAATTGATGTTCTTGAGTTCGACCTTTGTTCCAAACTCCTTCTGGCCCAACGGACGGAGCGAGAGATTCGGCTCGCAACGGAAACTCCCTTCATCCATATTGCCGTCGCAGACCTCGAGATACATAAGCACATCGCGGAGGCCCTTCAAATAGGCCACGACTTCATCGGCCGACCGCAAGTCCGGTTCCGTGACGATTTCCAGCAGCGGTGTTCCCGCCCGATTCAAATCGACGCGGCTCCCGTTGGTACCGGCGACGTGGATACTCTTCCCCGCATCTTCTTCCAAATGGGCGCGACGGATACGGACGCGCCTTTTGCCTTCCCTCGCCGCAATCTCGATCCAGCCATGCTCGCAGATCGGCGCCTCGTATTGCGAAATCTGATAGCCCTTGGGCAGATCCGGATAGAAGTAGTTCTTGCGTGCAAATAGATTGTTCGCCGCAATAGTGCAATTCAGAGCCAAGCCCGCGCGCACCGCCATCTCGACCGCCACCTGGTTGAGCACCGGCAATGTGCCGGGGAGCCCCAGACACAGGGGACAGGTCTGGCTATTGGCCATGAGCCCGAACATCGTCCCGCAGCCGCAAAACAGCTTGGACTTCGTCCGCAGCTGCGCATGCACTTCCACTCCAATGACGACTTCGTAGATCATGACTTAGCCGATGTCTTCCCGCAGACGATCGCGCTCGCGTCGCATTGCCTCACGACCGACGTCGAACGCCTCGCGCAGGACCGACTTCTTCGAGTCCACATATTCCTTCCCCTCCCCCACAACCTCTTCGAACGCTTCGCCTGCCCGACCGGCCAGGTCGCAGAGATTGCCTTCTGCACGTCGGGCATAGCCACGCAGCTTTTCGCGTGACTCGCGTCCGGTCTGTGGAGCCAGCAATAACGCCGCCACCACGCCTAGCGCCGCGCCGCTCAGGAATACCAGCACGACGGCTGCTGAGGAACCTCGATCATCCGCCATTGTGATGCCCTCCTTCTTTTCGAAACCGTTCCTTCATGACTTTGGTTGCAGCTTTAAATCCGGCGACCACGCTCGCCATATTGGTCAACATCGATCCGCTCGAGCCCTTCACGACATCGTGGACGTGCTGTACCGATTCCCCCACTTCCCCAACCGCATGCAAGAGAACGGCAGCATGTTCGACTCCCATGCGGGCTTGCTCGGTCAGATCGTTCACGTTGTGACTCACCGCCCGAAGTTCGCCGATCAGCGGCGGCAGGTCGTTGTTCATTTTGGCCAGAAGCAGTTCTGACTCCGCGACGGTCTTGCGAACCTGAATCAGCACGGGCACGAGAAAGCCCACCAGCAGCGCAAACGCGACAGCCACAAGAATCGCAGCTATTTCGACGAATGTCATAAAGCCTCCAACCTCTCTAACCCCTTACTCCTCACCCTTTACCCCTTACCGAATTACTGGCTTCTTCGCCCGCCATTGCGTACTCTGTTCGTAGGCATAGGCCGCTCGCAAGAGCGTGTCCTCTTCGAAAGGGCGACCGATCAGCTGCAACCCGATGGGAAGTCCGTCCTGACTGAGTCCACAGGGTAACGAAATCGCCGGCACACCGGCGAGGTTCGCCGAAATGGTGAAAACGTCAGACAAATACATCTGGAGCGGGTCGTCGCCCTTCGCCCCAAAATTGAATGCCGGCGTGGGTGTCACGGGCGTCACGATGAGATCGACGTCCTGAAACGCCGCCTCAAAATCTTGGCGAATCAATGTTCGCACCGCCTGCGCCTTGCCATAATAGGCGTCGTGATACCCGGCACTGAGGACGTAGGTCCCCAGCATGATCCGGCGCTTCACCTCCGGCCCAAAGCCTTCCTGTCGCGTCTTCATATACAACTCGAGCAGGTCTGTGGTCTCTTTGGCACGAAGCCCGAACTTCACGCCATCGTATCGGGCCAGATTCGAACTGGCTTCGGCCGTGGCAATCACATAGTAGGTGGCTACCGCCGCGCCTGTCCGCGGCAACTGAATTTCCTTGATCTCCCCACCGAGCTTTTTCAGTTCCTGGATCGCCGCTCGCACAACCTGCTCCACTTCAGGGTCCAGCCCCTCCGCAAAAAACTCGACCGGCACACCGACCCTCAGCTTTTTGAGATCTTTCTTTTTGAGCGCCTTCAGATAGTCCGGCACCGGAACATCGGCCGATGTCGAATCCAACGGATCGTGACCGGCAATGGCTCCGAGAAGGAACGCGGCATCCGTCACATCTTTTGTAATCGGCCCGATCTGATCGAGCGAGGAGGCAAAGGCGACCAACCCGTACCGAGAGACCCGCCCATAG
>DASVEA010000019.1:0-4106 GCA_036380815.1 Nitrospiraceae bacterium | reverse complement strand
ATCACGAACCTTGCCAGGCAACTCGTCAATCGTGTCTGCTTCGGTAAAAATGGATTCACCGAGGGCGCGCGCGACGAAGCCTCCCTCGGGAGCCTCTTCGACCATGAAAATCAATTCATTCATCATCGTCCTTCACAAATGACCGGCGTTCCCTCTTGCCACAGACTAGTCCGACCAGTCGGTAATGTCCAGCCGTTCTCGTATAGGCAGGAAAAGCTAGCAGGATGCTGAACAAGTCCACCAGCCTGCCTTGTTCATTTGGTTTGTTCGGTCTGTCTCGTCTGTCCGGTCTATCTGGTCGGAGAGGTCTATTCTGTCTTTCTGGTCAACTAATCGCACGGGCAAGACCCACCGGACAGACCAGATGAACTAGATAGACCAGATGAACCAGATGACTAGACAGACCGAACTTGTCTCAGACGCCCGGACAGGTTCATCATGAACCTCCCTATCATGTCGGAACCTTAGTCTCTCGCTCAGGCCTCCTTGACGGCCTTCTTCATGGCGGCCAATAACTGCTCTTGATTAATCGGTTTCGCAAGGAATTGTATGTCGGCATCCTTGAACAGTTTGGCGGATCTATCCAGCATTTTTGATCCGCTCAGCACAATGATCGGACAGGCCGGGAACTGGGAGTGTAAATAGGGGATCACGATGATTTCATTTACCGTCGGCATACTCAGATCGGTAATAATTGCGCTCAACGGCAGCTTGTTGGCTCCCGTTTTCACCATGGTAGCTCCCGCTTCTGGATGTTCGGCTTCGTCCACATCGTACCCTGCCTTCGTTAAGATGAGGCGCACAGCTCTTCTGATGTCCGCCTCATCGTCCACAACCAGCACTCTCCCTTTACTCATAACGTCTATCCTCCTTATCCATACAGGTTTTAGGCCCTTAGTCCCCTAACCCTCTCCGGGTGGTCAGGGTACAGGTATAGGGAATAAAGATCAATGCCTATCCCCTCAGATGAGGGGATACCTAGTTGAGGGGATTACTTGGCGATGCGGGGGGGGAGATAATTGACCATGACGACGCCACGACTCTCTGACACCCCATCCCATCAATTGCCCAAACCCGAATCGCAAGAAGCGTTGACGCAGCTTCTTTCCAGACGAGAATTGGAGCTTGCTGCTGCGCTGCGAATGTCGGAGGTCTTCTCTCAAGAGATCAAACTCCAAGACCTGCTGGAACAGTCGCTTCACATCGCGCTGGATGTCGTGAATGCGGAAAATGGCTCCGTGCTGCTGGCCGACCCTGACAATCGCACCCTCGTGTTTTATCATTCCATTGGCGAAAAACCCGTGCCACCTGGCACAGCGGTACCCTGGTACGAAGGCATCGCCGGAACGGTCTTTAGGACGGGAGTGCCTGAAATCGTCCCTGACGCACAGGCCGATCACCGTCATTTTAAGCAAGTCGACGAAGCGACCGGCTCCATTACCCATGACATGATCACAATTCCCCTCAAACGTTGGGAGGGTGACCCCATCGGTGTCATTCAGGTCATGAACAAGCGGGGGGAGAAATTCCTCGACCAAGACGACCTGGCGATTCTCACCATTATTTCTGCACTCGCCGCTGTCGCGATTGAGCATACACGCTTGGTGGAGGCCGCCAAGCTCGCCGAGGTGGCGAAGTTGATGGGCGACATTACCCACGACATCAAGAATCTCCTCATGCCGATTGTGTGTGGCGCAGGAATCTTACAGACCGAAATCAACGAGTTGCTGGATCACGTACCCGATATAGAAATCAACCGGGCCTCGGCCAGTCGCGATCTCTGCAACGAAGTGATTAAGATGCTGAAGGACGACGCGCACCGGATTCACGATCGCGTCGCGGAAATCGCGGACGCGGTCAAAGAACTCAGCACCCCGCTTGATTTTTCCGCGTGCGAAGTAGCCGACGTCGTCGGCAACGTGTTTCGCTCCCTGGGGATTCTTGCCCAGGAAAGACATGTCCGGCTGATCACCGAGAACTTGGACTTGCTCCCGTTGATTGTGGCAGACCAGCGACGGCTCTACAGTGCCTTCTATAATTTGATCAACAACGCGATCCCTGAAGTGCCCGCAGGCGGCTCCGTGACCGTGTGCGGACAACCCCCTACGTCTGAAAGCGCGATCATGGTTTCGATCATCGATACGGGTGGAGGAATGCCGCCGGAGGTGAGAGATCGGCTCTTCACCAAACGCGCCATCAGCACCAAGCAAGGCGGGACAGGACTCGGCACGAAAATCGTGAAGGACGTGGTCGATGCTCATGGGGGAACGGTCTGGGTTGAAAGTGAACTTGGCGCTGGAACGAAGATACACATGCGACTGCCTCGCGCGCCAGGAGAGCCGACTCGTTCCTAGAAAACGTGAAACGCGGGTCAGCCTCGGAGCTTCGGCCTCGCATCTGTTAGCGTCTCCTGCGCCTCGTCACAAAGGCAATGTCGAACAGGCTCCTGCGCAAAGGCTCGTACTTCAATGGGTTGTAATTCGGGATGTGAGTTACTGGGTCGTGGGATGAGCGTGAATAGACTCAAACGAGGGGGGAGTCTATTTGAGGGGATGGTCCAGAGGGTAATAGAAGAGTACATCATTCAAATAAGATGTGTGCGCAAGTGAGCGATCATTTCACAGTTGGTGCTGCGAGGACGAGCATGTTAACGGGGAGAGTGTTCATTGTTGATGACGAGGCGCATGTCAGAAAAACAGTCGGCCTTGCGCTGAGACAAGGTGGCTACGAAGTCCTTGAAGCAGCTGACGGTGAAGAAGCCATTGCTGCGATCCAATCCTATCCCCCTGGTTTTTCAGTCCAAGTCATCATCTGCGACATTGATTTGCCAAAGGTGAACGGACATGACGTCATCGCATTCATCCGGGCGAAGCTTCCGTCGGTGCCCGTCATCGTACTGACTGGCTACCCCGATGTCCAAGGAGCTACCTCTCTGTTCAAACAAGGTGTGGTGGACTATCTCATCAAGCCGGCCCAGGCACAAACGCTGTTGGATGCAGTCAGGCGGGCTATCGGAGAACAGGCGTTGCACGAGTAGTACTCCATCACCTAAGATACCCGTAAAGCGTATCTTGTGAAGCGTCGTTCGTTTCAGGATTCGAACCTTTCACGCTTCACATTTCACGAATAACCGCCTTCTTAGGCTGGCGGACTATTTCAGCTTCCTCTCAGCCAGGCGGAGCCAACAGCGTGAACATTAGAATTCTCGGTTGTCATGGCTCCGATGCGCTTCTGCAATATGCAACCGGGCCTCACAGCTGCAATACTTGCAGCTTCTTACTGAACGGAACTCTTCTTCTTGACGCCGGAACTGTGGGAAGCAAGCTCTTATTGAGCGAGCAGGAACAGATCCGCCATATTATTCTTTCACACCTTCATTTCGATCACATTAAAGAGCTGCCCACGTTGGCCGACAATCTGAGCGAGCAGATGAGTGCCCCGATCGTGGTGGCGGGTATCCCTGAAGTGATTCACGGACTGCAACGTCACATCTTCAATACGGATGTGTATCCCGATTTTTTCAACATCCCTACACCGGAACGCCCCACGCTTACTTCGTCCTATTTGAAGCCTGGAAATGTGTATTCGTTCTCGGGCGTCGACGTCACGCCTATCCTCGTGAATCACACCGTGCCGACGACGGGATTTATTGTGCAAGATCGCTCCTCAGCATTTGTTTATAGCGGAGACACCTATTCCACCGACGAACTGTGGCACGAAGCGAAACACATCCCTCACCTCAAAACCGCCTTCATCGAATGTTCCTTCCCAAATTCTATGAGTGAGCTCGCCCGCATGAGCAAACATCTCACGCCGGCTTTGCTCGCCCAGGAATATAGAAAACTCGATCGAGACAATATAGCGGTGTATGCCTACCATCTGAAGCCGGTATACAAAGATCAGATTCTGCGTGAGCTTCGCGAATTACATATCCCCGGGTTACAGGTCCTTGAGGAGGATCACACGTTCACGATCTAACAGGATGCTGAAAAAGTCCGCCAGCAGCGTTCTCGCATCGTTCAGACCCTCAACGTACCCCAGAGGGTACGCCTTCGGGCCTTCGCTCGCTGCGGCCTTGCGGGACGGCCCTTTTGAGCCTCCTGCAG
>DASVEA010000018.1:0-6306 GCA_036380815.1 Nitrospiraceae bacterium | reverse complement strand
CACGAGAACTCTCGCTCGCAGAAATCTTCCAGCTTGGGTACTACTGGGAGACCAAAATCCTGCTCACGGCTGTCAGGCTGGATGTGTTTTCTGCTTTGGATGGGAAGCGGAAAACTCTCCATGACATGGCCGGTCGTCTCGGCGTCCATGGGCAGTCACTAGGACTGCTGTTGAATGCCCTTGTCGCGATGCGACTGTTGGAGAAGGACGGGGATTCCTATGGGAATTCGACGACCGCGGCCACTCATCTGGTCCGCAACTCAGCCCAGTATATCGGGCATCTCCTGCTTCTTCACGATGCAGAATGGGACAACTGGGGCAAACTGGAGCAGACGATTCGCACGGGACGGCGGTCGGTCGACCGACACGTCTTTGAGACCGACCCCGATTTAGGCAGCAACGTGCTGGCGGTGCTCCATCGGATTGGACAGCAGAGCGGGCCAGACCTTGCCAAGCGGCTGCAGATGAGTGGGCCGGTGCGATTCCTGGATTTGGGAGGTGGAGCCGGGACAAACGCGATTGCGTTCTGTCAGGTCTATCCGGAACTGACTGCCACGGTGTTCGATTTGCCTGCGACGCTCCGACTCACAGAACGAACGGTGAAAGAAGCTGGCTTGGAATCGAGGATAGCGTTGCTTCCTGGCGATTTTAACAAAGATGGACTGGGTGGACCCTACGACGTTGTCCTTATGTCTGACATCCTTCACTATCAAGACTTTCCGACGAACGCGGCGTTGGTGAAGAGGGTCTGGGCCCATTTGGCACCCGGCGGCCGGTTGATCATCAAGGATCGATTCTTAAATGAGGCAGGAACCGGTCCGGCCTGGACCACCGCGTTTGCGGTCCACATTCTCGTGAATACAGAGCGAGGCGACTGCTACAAGACGGCAGATGCGGTTCAGTGGATGGGGGAAGCCGGCTTTTCAACCGTCACAGAACTGGAGCCGTCAGCGGTCGTACAGGGTGTTAAAGCTCGTGAAACGTGAAGCGTCGTTCGTTTCCGGATTCGGACGCTTCACACTTCACGAATGACGAGGAGACGCATGCTTGAGTGGCTGAAAGAGCCGGGATTTTTTGGAACCCATGCCACGGTAGGGGCGGATATGAGCCAGCTTATGGCGACTTTCTTTACGGGGCTCTTTGTGATCGGCTGGATTCAGGCGAAGAGACATCGAGCGGATGCGCATCACTGGATGATGTTTGGCGGGATGATCGCCATGGTGGCGTTTTTCATAAGCTACTATCTATTTCGTCAATTAGGCGTGTTGGCCTTTGAAGGGAAGGAAGGCTTCGGTGGGTCGCAAGCCCTCTACGATTATGTCTTCATTCCTGTGCTGACGGTGCACATCGTTCTGGTCATTCTCGGATTGGTCATGGCGGTCTACATGATCGTGCTGGGTTTTCGCGCGCAACAAGTCATCGATGGTGTCCGGTCGCTCAGAGAAACGCTGTTGCTCACGACGTGGAAAAAAATTGGGCTGATCTTCGGTACTCTTACGGCGTTGATTATGGTGTTGTTTTTCTCTCGCATCGCCACCGCCGACTTTTCGATGCGGAAGTTCGAAGTGTATCTCGGTTTATTGACGGTGATTGCCATTGTGTTTTCAGTTGAAATGACGATCCAACGGATCTGGCCGAACGGCGCGCGCCGCCATCGGGCACTCGGGCTCTTCACGATGGTTGTGTACTGCGTCCTCTTTGTGACCGGAACCACCACCTACACGATGCTATATCTCTTGTACCCAGGCAAAATCGGATAAGTGATGGGTGATCTGTGATGAGTGATGGGCGCGCAATGCAGAGCTGGCGGATAGTCACGCGCTCCGAGACGTTTCACGTTTCACGTTTCACGCGTCACGGTGCTTCACCATGTTGACCTGTGGCTGCGGTCGATGGATGCATACAGAAGGGATTGAAGAACGTTCGTACGCTGATGGGACGCCCCAGTGGTTCATACGGACGGAATGTCGCGGCTGCGGGCTAACAGTAGGGGTCGATGTCCCTGCTGGTCAACCCGGTGGGCTCGTCGATCGGGTGATGTGGACCGATGATGCAATCCATCGGCTGGACCGCATGCCTCCATACCTTGCCCCGCTCGTGCGCGGGGAGGTCGAGCAAGACGTGCGGGCGAGAGGAGAACGAGTCGTCACCTACGATACGGTGCTCCGCCCAAGAACCGGCGAGCGCATCGAGTGGACATCTGAGGCTGAACGTCGATTGGACAAGGTGCCGGCGCCGGTACGCGCTATGGCACGCATTGAATTGGAGCGGACCGCGGCCGATCGCAGCGAAACGCGCATTACTGTCGCGCTGATGGAAGAAGTGAAGGCGCGCTATTTCGGGATGGCCTCTTCGAAGAAGTGAGTGGTGAGTGGTGAAGTGGATATGGTAATGAGGAGTCCTATGATCCCCTTACCCCTTACCATTTACCCCTAACAGGTTAAAGATGTTGCATCGAATGGCGTTACGAGTGTTACCCAGCCTTAGTCTGGCGGTCACGGAAGACTCTGTGCGCAAGAAAAAGCGGATCGTCATGTTTGTGCCTGGGTTGGTGGCGTTCGCTGTCTATCGGTTGGCCAAGCTGCTGTTGCCGCTTTCGGAACCGATCGTGCTGTTGATGGTCAGCGGTCTTGTCGCGCTGGTGACGGCGCTGTTAGCCTATCGCGTCGGTCGGGCCACTGCGTGGGGAAGGATCCTGCGAGAGGATGGGAGCCGTATACTGAGTTGGCTCGGTGGCTGGATTGGGTTGGTGTATGGGGTCCAGTTGTCTCTGTTGGTCTTGGCGCTGCTCTGGCTCGTCGGGTATGACTATCTCAAACATCCGGATGGGCCGGCCATGATGGCCATCATCATTTCCTGTACGTCTGTCGCGCGCGATGCCTTTGAGATCGGTCACGTGCGGAAAGTGGCCCTCATGGGCCGTCCATTTCCGACGTTTCCCGATGGGGCGGCACTCCGCACGATGGTGAGCAATCACGCGGTGAAACTTGCCCCCTGGGTCGCAGTCGGTCTCGTCGTCGGCGCACTGGGTGCGTCGCTGGGGCATCTCGTCGAGTCGAGTCAGGTTGCGGCCCTGGTCCAGCTGTCTGCTGTGGCGGTGCTGGGGGGCGGGGTCGCTCTCTGTGCCTATTTTGGCGGGCTCCGCCCACAGGCGTCATGGATCCAAGGGTTGTTACAGACGAAGGCGGGCGAATTGCTCAAATATTGGTGGTGGCCTGGACTCTCCTTTGCCTCGACGTACTATCTGGTAGCGGCGGGATGTGTGATTTTCCTTTTGGGACAGCCCGGAATTCCCACTCCCTATGCCATGGCTGCTGGCGGATTCGTAACAGGCATGATGGCGCTGTATTGTTACTATCTCGGGTGTCGCCGGCAAGTAGAAGAACAACAGGGGCACACGATGTCAAATGCCTTGCTCCGATGTCCCTTCGTCATGGGAATTCTTGGCAAGTCGATGGGAGCAGGCGTCTCAGTGCAGGCTGGTTCCGGCTCGAAGGTCTAACAGGATGCTGAAAACAGGATGCTGAAAAAGTCCGCCAGCAGGGGGAGGGAGCGGCCAGGTGCCCTTCTTGCTCGCAGAACGCGCACGATGAAACGGTGCTCGTTCGATGCGCGCAGTAAAGGGCAGCCTCGGCCTCTCCCCTATTAGAGAGGTAGCGAGAATTGGAAGGGCCTTGGTGGACGAACTTTTTGAGCATCCTGCAAAAATGCCATCCTGTTTCGCCACACGTGCGGATCATCGAGGTTCTAGCGTGCCAACCTAGTTTTTCAGCAGCCTGCTAAGACTATAGTCATGAAGAAGAACGCGTTCGGAGTCATCGGGTATTCTGTTCTGCTGTTGGTTGTTCTCGCTGTCTCGGGGATTGGCGGGGGCTTGTATAGCCAATCCTTTGCCGAGGGCAGCACCGATCTGTATTTCAAGACGCCAGGGACTCCCCAGGGGCCGCCGGCTCCTTCTCCTCAAGAGACCGTCTACTCGCGCATCGGGTCGTTCGACAGCCGATTGCTCGTGTGGTTCGTCACGCAACAACACACCTACTTCGGTGGGTTTGTTCTCGCGTTGCCGATCTTTTGTGTGTTGCTGGAATTTCTGGGACTCAGCAGCAGAAAGCCCGCGCTCGCACTTCGCTATGATGGTCTCGCGCG
This sequence comes from Nitrospiraceae bacterium, assembly GCA_036380815.1. GTDB lineage: Bacteria > Nitrospirota > Nitrospiria > Nitrospirales > Nitrospiraceae > Palsa-1315. Next base: position 2,160 of record DASVEA010000018.1, on the reverse strand, counting down.
GGATTTGGCAAAAGTCGCCCTTCTCGCCCTGTCAGTGACGGCCGTGGTCGGGGGCCTCATGCTGGGGATGTTTCTCTATTTCTATCCCAGCTTCATGAGGTACATGGGCGGAACGTTCAAGGCCTTTATGCCGGTCTATGCGTTCGTCTTTGTCGGAGAATCGCTGCTGCTCGTCACCTATTACTATAGCTGGAACCGGATGGCTGAGCCGGCCTCGAAATGGGGGCACGCATCGATCGGCCTGTTGACCAACGTGTTTGGGACAGCACTGCTGCTCTTGGCGAACGCCTGGTCGGCCTTCATGATGGCTCCGGCCGGTGTCGATGCGCAAGGGCGGTTTTTGGGGAACGGATGGCATTTGCTCCATTCGGCCCTGTGGAATCCATTGAATGTCCATCGCTTCCTGGCAGACATTATGTCCGGCGGCGCGGTGGTGTTGGCTTACGCCTGCTACCGATTTTTCACCAGCAAGACTGAACAAGCGCGCGCCTATTTCGACTGGGTGGGACACGTCTTTCTGTTTGTCACGGTCTGCGCGTTGTTACCGATGCCCTTTGCCGGCTACTGGTTGATGCGATCGGTCTACGCGTTCAGCCAGAGCATGGGGGTGACAATGATGGGCGGATTACTCACCTGGCTCTTTGTAGTGCAGGCCCTCTTGATCGGCGTCCTCTTCCTCGGAGTGAACTTTTATCTGTGGCAGAGTATGGCACGCCTTCGTGGAGGGGAACGATATCAGCCCTATTACCAAATGTTGCTCGCGGTGTTTATGGTGGCTCTGTTTATTTGGCTGACGCCGCACACCGTTTTTATGTCGGCCGGTGAAGTGAAGGCGATGGGTGGAGCGACACATCCCGTGGTCGGCAACTACGGAGTGATGTCGGCGAAGAACGGCGCGGTGAACATCATGATTCTCGTCACCACCCTGAGTTTCATGTATTACCGTCGCGCCAATCGAACGATGGTCGTGTCCTGGGTCAAGAAAGGGAACATCCTCATCGGCGCGCTGTTCCTTCTGGGAGCGCTCAACATTATCTGGCTCTCCGTGTATGGGTACTATCTGCCGGCAAATCTCCGCGTCGGGCTGTCGTCGCCGCAAGCAGCGACCACGTTGACGGTCCTTGTGGTCGGTGTGGTGATCAATCGCATGATGCTCAAAGGGGCGCTCCTCCGCGGTCCGGTTCAGTGGGGAAAGATTTCACTCAGAGGGATGGTGGGCTTATTCGGATTGGCTGCCGCATTCTCGTGGGTCATGGGTCTCATGGGATATATCCGCTCTTCCGGACGGCTGGCGTGGCATGTAAGTGAGTTGATGGCCGATGTCTCTCCCTGGGCCTTTACACCTGACTTCGTGTTTGCCGCAAAGATGGTGACGCTCAATATGATGGTGTTCTGGGGCTTGGTGCTCACTCTATTCTGGATGTCTCAGCGTGACCAGTCGCCTGTGATGGGAGAAGAGTCGGCTGAAAAAAACGCGAGGGTGTTGGCGCCGTCGTCGTCGCAAGAGGCATAACAGGATGCTGAAAAGGGAGGTGGAGTAGCTGGGACGATCCCCGTGCTCGCGCAACGCGCGGCTTGAGAAGGATGAGGAGGGAGTGGCCAGGTGCCTTCATTGCTCGCAGAACGCGCACGATGAAACTGTGCTCGTCCGATGCGCGCAGACGAGGGCAACCTTGGCCACTCTCCTAAAGAGAGGTAGAGAGAATGGGAAGGCCCTCGCTCGGGCAAAGGGCACGTCTCGGCGTGCCAGTGGGTGGGCGGGTGAGAACATTGCGCGCAGTTGGGATCATCCCAGCCACTCCTTATAAAGTGGTAGTTCGCTGCAGCCTTGCTTGGGTAAGGCGCGTCCCTGGGCAAAGAGGCTGTCTTGGCAGACTCAGGGCGGGAGGGTGAAATAACCACCAGGGTTGGGCGGGTGAGAAGTCTGGCCTTTTGAGCATCCTGTTAAAAACCGAAAGGGGTAGAGGAGTATGAGGAGCGGGGTGATGGTCCGGAGATATCTCGCGATCGGGCTGGTGCTGTGTGGAAGCCTCGTGATGCAGGGAGCGGTTTCTGCTCAAAGCCAGTCCTTGATCCTGGAGGATTTTCAGGCGAAAGAAACCGACGGATTTCCCTTGAATTGGGAACATGAAAGTCAACGAAGCCAGTCCAAGGGGCGGG
>DASVEA010000017.1:0-3066 GCA_036380815.1 Nitrospiraceae bacterium | reverse complement strand
GGGAGGACCATGTAGGGGAAGACGACGATGTCCCGGACCGGCAACAGCGGAAGCTGGTCGGGGATTTCGACGTTCTGGGGTGGCTGCAAGTCTTGTTCGATCGGGTCGTTCATCGGTGTGGTCTCACTGTTGTGCTCAGTGGTGAATGAGATATGAGGTGGTGTCTTCGTTGAGTGCCGTGACTAAGCTTTGCGCGATCGCGTCGTGCGGCGTTCTCCGGAAGGCCGCATCCTATTCTGAAGATACTCACCGAACTCCGGTCCCAGGGAAGGGCTCTTGAGTGCGAATTCGATGGTCGCAATGAGAAATCCTAACTTGTCCCCGGCATCATATCGCTGTCCCTGTAACTCCAGCGCATACATCGGGGACTTCTTTGCCAACTCCCGAAGTGCGTCGGTCAACTGGATCTCGCCGTTTTTGCCGGGCCGGGTCTTTCGCAGAATGGGGAAAATCTCCGGCGGCAGGACGTAGCGACCGATGACCGCCAGATTGGACGGGGCTTCGTCCGGCGCAGGTTTCTCAATGAGGCCCTCGACTCGATGCAACCCCGCTGAAACGGTTCGAGGCGACACGATCCCATAGCGGTTGACTTCATGGTGAGGCACTTCCTGCACCCCGAGGACCGCACCGTGTCGTTTCTTGTATGCATGAATCAGCTGTGCGAGTCCAGGCACCGGGGCATCGATGATTTCGTCGCCGAGAATAACCGCAAAGGGTTCGTCACCGATCAGCCGTTGGGCGCAGAGGACAGCATGGCCGAGTCCGAGAGCCTCCGACTGACGGACGTAGCAGAAATTAGCGAGCGTGGAGATGTGCCGCATCTGGCTCAGGAGCTGCGCCTTGCCGCTGCCTTTGAGGTTTTCTTCCAACTCGACGGACCGGTCGAAATGGTCCTCGATTGCGCGTTTGCCCCGCCCGGTGATGATGATAATGTCCTCGATTCCGGAGGCGACCGCTTCTTCCACGGCATATTGAATCAGTGGCTTGTCGACGAGCGGCAACATCTCTTTGGGAGACGCTTTCGTCGCGGGAAGGAAGCGAGTGCCCAGGCCTGCGGCGGGAATCACAGCTTTGCGCACTTCGAAGCGTGACATAATTCGATACTATGTGATGGGGTAGGCGATGTCAAGGAATGCAGGAGCGTACAAGCGGCGTGAGACGACAAGAAATAAATCGTCAAAGATCCTTGTCTTTCTTGTCTCTTGCCGATGGCCTCGCGAATCGGACCCTTGCCAAGTTTCTATGCCAATGTGCGATGCCCCTGCGCGAATAATGTGAGCTGTCAGCTTTACATTCAAATATTTGCCCAATATAATTCAGAAGTTTTGCACGCATGTTGCCGTGAGGGATACGTTTGCGCTGACCGTCTGGGGTTCTCACGTCTGTAACCTCCTCTGCGGCTATCATCACACGCGCCCCGGATGCGAAGTGTGCGATTGGGCTAGCAGGGTGTGGAAATACTATTTCGGCACTGGAGTACATCGTGCCGGATAGCCGAGCGAGACTGGCGGGATGGACGCGAGACGTGGTGGGAAGCCATTCTGTACACGTCGCCCCTTTCTCGCATATCGCGCATTTCACGCGCCACGGTGCGTGGCGCTGGCTGACTTTTTCAGCATCCTGTAGAGGTGCAGGGTGTACGGTCACGGCCAAGGATAAGATTACCCATGATGCCGGTATGATCTTCCTCTTCTTATTATGGAACTCATATTCGGTGAGGGAAACTTGCGGTTCAGCCGGGCCTCGTTGGCTCTTCGTCATGGTGCTCGTCACCCTGGCCTGCAGCGTACCGCCGGTGCTTGCGGTCGCTTCGGAGCAGGCCGGAGTCAAAGTGATGGCGATTGAGATTCGAGGGAACAAGCGGATCGAGCTGCCGGCGATTACCGGCCGATTGACATTGAAGCCTGGCGATCCCTACACCTCTGAGAATGTCCGTGGACAAATCAAAATTCTATACGAAACCGGGTTCTTTGAAGACGTGCAGGTGGAGACGCAATCGGGGGAGGGCGGGGTGGTCCTGGCTTTTCTGGTCCGCGAGAAACCGTTTATCACCGAGATCGTGTTCGATGGGAATATAGAGAAAAGCGACGATAAACTCAAAGAGAAGATCACGATCAAGAGCCAAGCTTTTCTCGATCAGCTGCAGGCCAAAGAGAGTGCGGAGAAGATTCGCTTGGCCTACCAGGGGGACGGCTACTTCAATTGCCGGGTGATTCCGGTCGTGCAGACCTTGGACGAGGATCGGAAGCGCCTGACGTTTTTTGTGAAAGAAGGGGACAAGGCGCGCGTCAAAACGGTCAACTTTGAGGGCCTGCACGCCGCGACGAAAGACGAGATGTTCAAGGTGATGGCGACGCGGGAATGGATTCCCTGGTACGGTCTGATCACACAGCTGAAGTTGCCGTCGTTTCTCTCCGATGCCGGCGTCTTGAAGCGGGAAGAAATGAACAACGACGTCGAGCGGATCAAAGAGGTCTTACTCAACAAAGGCTATTTAAACGTCCGTGTTGGGTTGCCGACTGTGGATCTCATCGACGAACAGAAATGGTTCATCTTGACGTACACGGTGATGGAAGGGGAGCCGTTTACCATCGGCGAAATCGGATTCCGCGGAAATACGGTGTTCGAAGATCCGGAGCTTCGCCAGGGGCTCAAGATTAAGGAAGGGGAGATTTTTCAGCGTCAGAAACTCCGTGACGAGGTTACGCGGTTGAACGATCTCTATGGGAGCAGAGGCTATTCGTTTGCCGATATCTCGCCCAATGTGAATCCGAACATGGAGGACCGGACCGCCACCATCATTCTGACCATCAAGGAAGGGGAGATGATGCGGATCCGTCAGATCAACATCCATGGGAACGAGAAGACCAAAGACAATGTGATTCGTCGTGAAATTCGTGTCGATGAACAGGACGTCATCAATACCCCCGCGCTGAAGCGGAGCTTCGAGCGTCTCAATAACTTGAACTTTTTCGAGACGGTGGAAATTCTTCCTGCGCAGGTAGGTCCGGATAAGGTCGATCTGAATGTCCGCGTGAAAGAAAAGCCGACCGGCCAGTTCAGCGT
>DASVEA010000016.1:0-3177 GCA_036380815.1 Nitrospiraceae bacterium | reverse complement strand
CACACGTCAAGCATGTCCAGCTCCTCACCTTTGTCGCACGCCACTCTGACATTTCACGATGAACCGTCATGAACAATGCGGGCTAAAGATCCAAGAGCTACGGGCTATGGAGTCTTCGCGCACCGAAACCCGTCGAGTCCCTGGTCCGTCGGCGAAATGAGGCTCCGGTTCGCAGAGCGCATCGCCCGAGGACTGCTGTTCCAAGCACCGCCACGAATCACTTTGGTCCCGCCCGATGAGGGTCCTGTCGGGTTCTGCGACGGGCTGGTCTTATAATAGTTATAGTCATACCAGTCGCTGACCCATTCCCAGACATTTCCGGCCATGTCATAAATCCCATAGGGACTCTTGCCCTCTTCAAACGTCCCTATCGGCGCCAATACCCCGTGGTTGTTCCAGTCCGTTTTCCCAAAGTTCGCGTGGAGCGGCGTCGGAGGGTCGTTGCCCCACGGATAGAGACGGCCATCCGTCCCCCGCGCCGCCTTCTCCCACTCCGCCTCCGTCGGTAGACGCTTGCCGGCCCATTTGCAGTATGCGGCGGCATCCGTCGAATCCACATTGGCGACCGGGCGCTTCTGATGCGCCGGTTGGTTCATCGTCTTCCAATCCGAAGGTGGATCGATCGCTTTCGCCTGCAGAAAGGCTGCGTACTGCCCCACCGTCACTTCGTACTTATCCATGGAAAAGGCATCCACATAGACCTTATGCGCCGGTTGTTCGTCTGAATCTCCCGTCGGACTCCCCATCATGAACTCCCCCGCCGGCACCACCGCCATCGACCCCTCTACCGGTTGGGCCAACGCCGGCTTCTCTTGATTCTGCTTCTGCCCTGTGACCAACTCCTTGGCCCCCTTGTCAACGGGTGGCGCAGCCATCGCCGGGTACGCAGAGAGTCCGAGCAACGCGACCAACACAAGCATCATTCTCATGAACCGCCTCCTCATTCTGCTGAACGAATCATGACACCCTACCCGCACATAGCCAGATGGGCGGGAACTATAAAGCCTCGCGCCTCAAAAACACAACCGCGTTGAGTCAAGCGGCTGTCCGGTCTAGCAGGATGCTGAGGCCGATGAGAGCCTTTATCAACACCCGGTTGCTGAAAGGATCCTCCCGCTGGCGACATAACAAGGATAGGTCATATCACCATGGCCGTTACGGCCTGGTGCAACACCCTGCGATGGAGGACTCTATGCGCGCACTGTCGATTCGCTCTGGTCACGCCCTCGTGAGGCGGTTGATCCTTGTATCATTCCTACTGTTCCCCTGGCCCGTCATGGCTGAGGACGAAGCCACGCTGCCCCTCTCCAAGATCATGCTCTATTCAAGCGGCGTGGGATATTTTCAACATGACGGCACGGTGAACAACCGAACGCAACTCGACCTCCACTTCAATGTGTCGCAGATCAACGACATTCTGAAAAGCCTGGTCGTGCAGGACTTCGGCGGCGGCAGAGTCTCGACCGTCACGTACGGTTCGCGCGATCCCGTGACAAAGACACTCGGCAGCTTCGGCATCAATCTGAACGGCAATCCGACCCTGGGGCAGATTCTGACTCAGGTCCGCGGGGAACCGGTCGAAGTCACCGCGCCCAATCCCATCGTCGGGACGTTGCTGGGAGTGGAAAAGAAAACGGAGTCCTTCGGCGAAGGCTCGCAGCGCCGCGTCATCGAGCAGGAATATGTCACGCTCCTGACAGAAGAAGGGTTCCGCTCACTCTCGCTGGCAACCGTGCAGCGCATCAAATTGACCAATCCCGCGTTGAATGCAGAACTACACCAGGCGCTGGCCACACTCGCCACGAACCACGACGCCCAGAAGAAAACTGTCTCGATTACCTTCGACGGCACCGGGAACCGCCAGACCCGTGTCGCGTACCTGACGGAAACCCCGGTCTGGAAAACCACCTATCGACTCGTCTTGGACGAGGGCAAGGCGCCCTATCTGCAAGGCTGGGCCATTGTGGAGAATCAGACCTCACAGGACTGGCGCAATGTGAAGCTCTCGCTTGTCTCGGGACGGCCCATTTCCTTCACGATGGATCTGTATCAACCGCTCTACAACCCACGTCCACTCATACAGCTTGAGCTCTACGCCAACCTCAAGCCCCAGACGTACGGCGATGCCATGGATGAACTTAAGCCGATGGCTTCTTCCCCTCCAGCCCGCAGCGACATGAAAAAGGAACGTTTGCTCGGCAAGCTGGCCCAAGGTTTTGCCGGTGGACTGGCCAATGCCCCAGCAGCAAAAGCTGTCGCCGCCGAAATGGAGATGGGCAGCTTGGATGAAGGCGTGGTCCCCATGGCGACGGCCGATGATAAGGGTGAGCTGTTCGAATATCGTATCGATCAGTCCGTCACCCTCGCCAAACACACCAGCGCGCTACTGCCCATCATCGGCCAACCGCTCCAGGGACAGAAAGTATCGCTCTACAATCAGAGCGTCAATGCGAAACATTCCTTGAACGGGTATCGGCTGAAAAACACATCAGCCCTTCATTTGATGCAAGGCCCTATTACGCTGTTCGATAGCGGGACCTATGCGGGCGATGCACGCATCGAGGATCTTCCTCCGGGACAAGACCGGCTGATCAGCTATGCCCTCGATCTCAAGACCGAAGTGGAACCCAAACTCGAAGGTGGCACGCAAGAACTTGCGACAGTCTCGCTGAAGAAGGGTACGATGCTCATCTCACGCCGTTTGATCGAAGACCGGACCTATCTCGTGAAGAACCGCGACGCTAAGGCCAAAATCGTACTGATCGAACAACCCTATCGTGCGGACTGGAAACTTGCCGAACCGAAGGAGCCGACAGAGCGGACGCGGGACCTGTACCGCTTTAGCGTTGCAGTCGATCCAGGGAAAAGCGCGACGCTCCGCGTCAAAGAAACGCTGCCCATTCAGGAAACCATCCTCTTGATGGAAAGCGGCATCGACCAGATCGTCCATTATCAGCAAGCAAAGGAAGTCAGCCTAAAGGTGAAAGAGGCGCTACAACGCGTGGTGCAATTGCGCAGTAAGCTGGACGACGCGCGTGCCCAGAGGACGCGCCTAGACCAACGTACCGCCGAGATCACGGCGGAGCATGCTCGCATCCGCGAGAATATGCACCGGCTCCAGCAGAACTCCGATCTCTATAATCGCTATGTCAAGAAGTTGGACCAGCAGGAGACCGA
>DASVEA010000015.1:0-6862 GCA_036380815.1 Nitrospiraceae bacterium | reverse complement strand
CTTTCCGAACTGCCCCCCAGATCGTCTCCAACATCGCAGTAAGATCTGGAGCCGAGCGAGCGACCAATTTGACTGCTAACCAAGAGGTGGCCGGAGTTGAGACGGCTCCCAGCACCAGGCCAGGACGCTGTTCCAGAATAGCCGCTAGTACTGCGTCGAGACGTTTCCAGACATCGGGCGCGACCTCATCGCCGATGACAAAGAGCGATGCCACATAGTCCCAGCTCCCGACGAGGCCTATCGATTCAGGCAGTCGGCCAGGAACCAGGCGATACCGTTCGACGACCGACCCGCCTAGCGACGTTCTGATGCAGATCTCGTTTTCTACCGATGCGAAGGCCCAGCGCTCCCCCCTGGCAACCCGACCGGAGGCTATGGCGTCCCACAGTACCACTGTTGCGCCAGGTGCAAGATCCACATGGATCGATTGGCGAATGCGAGACCCGGCAAAAGGGATCGTGACCTCGGGCAACCATTCCAGCCGAGCTTCAGGACCAACCGAAAGACGAATTTCTTGTAGCACCGGCTCAGACAGACTTCGATAGATACGATTGGCAGACGGACTCGTCATCAGCACATGCGTCCCGGCATGGAGCTGCGCTTCCACCGACACATGATCGCCACCGACCAAACCACCGGATGGATTTACGAGCCAGGTGTAGGCGCACCCGCTGTCGTCGAGATACGAAGGAGGAAAGTGATGCCAGGGACTCGTACAAGACGAGCGCGTGAGTATCGTGCGTGGGCCAGCGCGTTCGAACTCATAGGACAGCGCCCCACGTCGGCCAACTGTTTTAATTACAGAAGAACCGTCCGCCGAAAGGTTCACAGAAGACCTTTCTTTTCGAAGACTGCGAAACAACTATATCGCAGGATGCTCAAAAAGGGCGGCAGCAAGGCCGCAGCCGCCGAACGCACCGGAAGCGTACCCTCTGGGGTACGTTGAGGATGCGTTGGCGAGAACGACGCTGGCGGACTTTTTCAGCATCCTGCTACGGACGATGAACGTGCTGCGGCAAAAGCTGCTCAACCCACGTGCTCACCTGGTCGAGCCCCTGTCCTGTCTTGAGATTCGTAAAGAGATAGGGCAGGTCGCCCCGCATTCGCTTGCTGTCCCGATCCATGACGGACAAATCGGCTCCGACATGCGGCGCGAGATCGATCTTGTTGACGATAAGTAAGTCGGACCGGGTGATGCCAGGACCGCCTTTGCGCGGGATCTTATCACCGGCTGCCACATCGATCACATAGATGACTTTGTCCGCAAGTTCAGGACTGAATGTCGCAGCCAGATTGTCGCCGCCACTCTCGACAAACATCAGCTCGACATCGGGATGGCGCTTAAGCAAATCGTCCAAGGCCTCCTGATTGTGCGAGGCATCTTCACGGATCGCCGTATGCGGACAACCTCCGGTTTCGACGCCTAGAATGCGGTCTTGAGGCAGCGCTCCCCGGCGCGTGAGAAACTCGGCATCCTCCTTGGTAAAGATATCATTGGTGACCACCGCCAGACTCACGTGATCACGCAGACGGCGGCAGAGCGCTTCGACAAGGGCGGTCTTTCCAGACCCCACCGGCCCACCGACGCCAATCACAGGAATATGACGCGCTCGCGCCGCCGTTACACGCCCGTTGCCACAAAGGTGTTCATCCGCTCGATGCATAAGTAAGAAAAGAGCTTATAGCTTATGGCGTATAGCCGAAGGCAGAAATAACAATGAGCATCGCATCGTCTTGACGCTCCTGCTATACGCCATCGGCTATCTGCTCTTAAGATCGAAACAGCCGCGACTCCAGCCGGCTGTGTCGCATTGCGTATATATCCTGTACCGGTGACCAAGACTGCAGCACTGGTTGATGCGCCGCTTTGTGACTGACTCGTTCGATCACTTCGAGCCAGCTTTCCAATAACCGCTGTCCCTCACGCTGACCGATCGGCATCAACTTCATCGCCGCCGCCACAAAACCTGTCGCGGATTGGTAAAGGAACGCGGCAATGCTGTCTTCTTTGGACCAACCGGCCGCCGCCAGCGTGAGGCCCAAACTCACGGCCAGATGTCCTGGCGACTGCTCGGCCTCAACCGCCGCAAGATAGTCTTCGATCAGTGAATGTCTAGCCTGTTGATCCGCCGCCAGCCGTATTACCTGACGTCCCATCTGCCGGCTGGCTGTCCGTGATTCACGGCCCAGCTTCATCGCCTCCAGTTCTCGATCCGCCTTGAGCGCAATTTCCAAGGCACCGGAAACACAGGCATCATGTGCCAATCCTGCTGCCACCGCTTCGCGCTCACCTATGCCAGTCGTGAGCGACCCAACCACGTAGTGCGACAGCTCTTCCGCATTCCGAACCGCACCACCCTGCACCGCCGCCTCAAGTCCCGACGAGAAGGCATAGCCTCCTGATGGAAAGAAGCTGTCTATGAAACGAAGACCGTTCAAAAGCGACGAAGTATTCATGCTATTTCGATTCCCTCAGATACTCCTCGATTAGAATCATAGATGCCGCGAGGCTGCTCAAAACGTTGTCCAGCAAGGCCGAGCCGACGGACGCACCAGAGCGTACCCTCTGGGGTACGTTGAGGATGCGTTCAAGGCGAGAACGCCGCTGGACGGCGTTTTCAGCAGCCGTCAAAATAAGAAGTAGCGTTGGGCCATGGGAAGCACCGCCATCGGATCACATGTCAAGATCTGCCCGTCGGCTTTCACCACATAGGTCTCCGGATCCACGTCAATGCGCGGTAACGCATCGTTCAGCTTCATATCGCGCTTGCCGATGCTGCGGCACTTCTTCACCGCCGTCACGCGTTTCTGCAAGCCGAGTGACTTGTGCACCCCTTGATCCATCGCAGCTTTGGAAAGAAAGGTTAGGCTCGTTGAAAACGGGGCGCGGCCAAAGCTCCCGAACATGGGCCTGGTGAAGACCGGCTGCGGCGTGGGGATCGACGCATTGGGATCTCCCATGGCAGCGGACATGGGGAAACCACCCTTCAGGACGATCTCTGGCTTCACGCCGAAGAAGGCCGGCTTCCACAGCACGAGGTCCGCCAACTTGCCGACCTCGACCGAGCCCACTTCGTGCCCGATACCGTGCGCAATCGCCGGATTGATCGTGTACTTCGACATATAGCGCCGCACGCGAAAGTTATCGTTGGAACCAGCCAGCTTGTCGGCCGCAGTTTGGGAGAGATGTCCGCGTTGCACTTTCATCTTGTGCGCCGTCTGCCAGGTGCGAATGATGACTTCACCCACGCGCCCCATCGCCTGCGAGTCGGATGACATGATGCTGATCGCCCCCATGTCGTGCAGGATATCCTCCGCTGCAATGGTCTCGCGGCGAATGCGCGATTCGGCAAAGGCGATGTCCTCCGGCACGCGAGGGTTTAAATGGTGACAGACCATGAGCATGTCGAGATGCTCGTCCATCGTGTTCACCGTGAACGGCATCGTGGGGTTCGTGGACGAGGGCAACACATTGGCCTCGCCACACACCTTGATGATGTCGGGAGCATGCCCACCACCGGCGCCTTCTGTATGAAACGAGTGAATCGTGCGTCCCTTGAAGGATTTGATCGTATCTTCGACAAACCCGGCTTCGTTCAACGTATCAGTGTGGATGGCGACTTGGACATCGTATTCTTCCGCTACATCAAGGCAGGTCGAAATCGCCGCCGGCGTGGTGCCCCAGTCTTCGTGCAACTTGAGCCCGATCGCCCCGGCTTCTACCTGCTCGCGCAAGCCTTCCGGCAGCGAGGAATTGCCCTTCCCGAGAAAGCCGAGATTAATCGGAAATCCCTCCGCTGCTTCCAGCATCCGATGGATATTCCAGGCGCCAGGTGTGCAGGTCGTCGCATTGGTCCCGGTTGCCGGGCCAGTACCGCCACCGATCAACGTCGTGAGCCCGTTCGCCAAGGCCTCATTGATGATCTGTGGACAGATGAAATGGATGTGCGTATCGATTCCACCGGCCGTAATGATCTTGCCTTCCGCCGAAAGCACTTCGGTGCAGGCGCCGATCTCCATTCCTTTCGTCACACCTTCCATCATGTCAGGATTGCCGGCCTTGCCGATGCCGACAATGCGACCATCCCGGATGCCAATATCCGCCTTCACGATCCCCCACCAGTCGATGATGATCGCATTCGTGATGACGAGATCGAGCGCGCCCTTCGCGCGGGTAGCTGATGGTGACTGGCCCATGCCGTCGCGAATGACCTTGCCGCCGCCGAACTTGGCCTCCTCACCGGGCACCGTCAGATCGCGCGTGATCTCGATCAGCAAATCCGTATCGGCCAGGCGAATGCGATCACCCGCCGTCGGTCCGTACAGATCGTTGTACTGTCGCCGAGGAATCTTCATGACTCGTCGGCTGTTGAAAACGGCATCCAGCTGCGTTCTCGCCTCGAAAGCCTCCTCAACGTACCCCACTTGGGAAAAGAGCTGTCTTGGCAGCTCGGGGTGGGAGGGTGAGAACTGGCACGCCTCCGGGGCTTTCTTCGGCTGCGGCCTTGCTGGAAACCGTTTTGAACAGCCTTTCCCCTTTCTTTTCAGATTGTGTCCAGCTTAATTTTACTTCTGGATGAATCCCTGCTCGCGGGCAGCAGTCATGGCCTTGGCTTTCACGATTGGATCATCCAGACGACCATTGACAAGGCCATTAATCCCGTAGGCCACGCGATTGCCGCCTATCGAGACCAGCGTCACTCGCTTGTCTTCACCCGGCTCAAACCGCACCGCGGTTCCAGCCGGAACTTGCAACCGACACCCATAGGCCTTTTCACGATCAAACCGCAGCGCGCGATTCGCCTCAAAGAAATGACAATGCGACCCGACCTGGATCGGCCGATCACCGGTATTGGCGACGATGAGCTCAACCGTCTTACGGCCATTGAAGGCAACAATGTCGCCTTCACCGAGGATGATTCCACCAGGAATAAGAGCGGCAGGCTGAATCGAAGCCTTTTTGGCATCACGTCTCTCGCCTTTTCGCTTCGTCACCTTTTGCTTGGCTTTGGTGTTCTTTTTCATCGATTCACCTATCGAATCGGTTCATGAACTGTGACGAGTTTCGTCCCGTCCGGGAACGTGCCCTCGACTTGCAATTCGGGAATCATCTCCGCCACGCCGGGCATCACATCTTTCCTCTTGAGGAGCGTCGCGCCATGGCTCATGAGGTCCGCCACCGAACGCCCATCGCGGATACCTTCCAGAATCGCGGCAGTAATAAACGCGACCGCTTCAGGATGATTCAATTTCAATTTGCGCTTCTTCCGCTCCTTCGCCAAATTCGCCGCGACATAGATCAACAGTTTTTCTTGTTCACGTGGTGTCAGATGCATAGCGTAACTCCGTCAATCGTCAATCGATAAGAAAACCCCCGCTCTCCCAACTAGGCCAGGGGCCATAATAGTAACGGGGTGGTCAAGGTGACTTCAACTGGCCCATGAAGCCATCCCAACCACCCCGTTCATCTCTTTCCTCTCCTCTTCAGCGGCGGGAAGACGAAACAGCGGGTGGCGCCAGTCTGGGAGCCCGATCGCCTTAGCTTTCATCTCACTGTTACAGGGTGGCACGATTGGTCTCCAACTGCGCGCAACTTTCTCACCCGCCCACCCACTGGCACGCCGAGACGTGCCATTAACCCGGGCGAGGGCCTTCCAATCCTCTTCACCACTCGTTAAGGGAGTGGCCGAGGCTGCCCTCTACTGCGCGCATCGGACGAGCACAGTTTCATCGTGCGCGTTCTGCGAGCAAGGAGGGCACCTGGCCGCTCCCTTCCTCATCCTTCTGAGGCCGCGCGTTGCGCGAGCAAAGGAGACTAACGGGCTACCCTTCCCTTCCTACACCGGGCGGGGTGCGAGGACGGCTGGGCTGACTGGCGACAGGACCCGCGGCTACACCGTCAAATGCTTCTTCACCGTTTCCGCACTCAACTCATCACTCTTGCCCGATACCACCACCGCCCCTTTGGCCATCACCACATACTTCTCCGCCAGACGAGCAGCAAAGTGGAGCCCCTGTTCGACCAACAAAATGCCAAACCGTCTGGAGTTCTTGAACCCGATAATCACGTCTTCAATTTGATCCACGATCGAAGGTTGAATGCCTTCAGTCGGCTCATCGAGTAAGAGCACCTTGGGATTCGACAAGATCGCGCGGCCAATCGCCAACTGCTGCTGTTCGCCGCCGCTTAGGACCCCGCCTGGACGATTGAGAATTTGTGTGAGCTTGGGGAAGAGGTGGTAGACCTCGTCGAACACTGTCTTCTCGACCGTCGCGTTCGGCTTGTCCGACCTCGCCCAGAAGCCGAGCAGAAGATTCTCCCGGACCGTCAGATGAGGCAGGATCTCTCGGCCTTGCGGCACGTAGGCCAACCCTCTGCGTGCCCGCCCGTCGGTCGCCTCCTTCGTGACATCGGCTCCATCAAACATCACCCGTCCTGACCTCGCGGGCAAGAGACAGGTCAGTACTTTGAGCGTGGTCGTCTTACCGACACCGTTCCGGCCCATGAGACAGACGACCTCTCCGGAATCGATCGTAAAGGACACATCCCGGAGAATATGGCTTTCGCCGTAGTATGCGTTGATTTTTTCAAGTTGCAGCATAGCGTCGCTTCGGTTGCCTTTGCAGGATGTTCAAACGGGCCATATTTCTCACCCGCCCAACCCCGGCGCGCCAAGACGCGCCGTTCCGCGGGCAAGGCCGCAGCGAGTGAGGACCGGAGGCGTACCCTCTGGGGTACGTTGAGGATCTGAACGATGCGAGAACGCCGCTGGCGGACTTTTTCAGCACCATGCTCATCAAAGAATCAAGTTATTCTTGCCTGTACCGATACGTAAAGTAGACTCATGTACGGAGATTATGA
>DASVEA010000014.1:0-5226 GCA_036380815.1 Nitrospiraceae bacterium | reverse complement strand
CCTGAAGTGCCGCTCGTGGTGCCGGAGGTGAACGCGCACGACATTCAACGGCACAAGGGTATCATTGCCAATCCGAATTGTTCCACGATTCAAATGGTCGTGGCGCTGAAACCCCTGCATGATGAGGCCAGAATCAAGCGGATTGTCGTCACGACCTTTCAATCGGTCTCCGGCACGGGGAAAGATGCCATGGATGAGTTGATGACGGAATGCCAAGACCTGCTGAGCTTCAAGTCGGCGAGTCCCAAGGTCTACCCCTATCAGATCGCCTTCAATTGCCTGCCTCAGATCGACGATTTTCTGCCGTCAGGGTATACGAAGGAAGAGATGAAGATGGTCCATGAGACTAGAAAGATCATGGGCGACCAGTCAATTCATGTGACGGCAACGACGGTGCGGGTCCCGGTGTATGTCGGACATTCGGAAGCCGTCAACATTGAGACTGAGCGGAAGTTATCGGCCAACGAGGCCCGCGCCATACTATCCACCGCACCAGGTGTGCTGCTCTATGACGATCCGGCACACAAGATCTATCCCATGCCGTTGGAGGTTGCGGGGAAAGACGAGGTCTACGTCGGCCGCGTTCGTGAAGATGAGTCGATCGCCAACGGTCTCAATTTGTGGGTGGTGGCGGATAATTTGCGAAAAGGGGCCGCACTCAATGCGGTACAAATCGCAGAACATTTGGCTCAAGGCTGATGGCTGAGTGGGGAAGTTTCGGCAAGGTCTTTATCGGAGTCGGGCTATGCGTGGTGCTGGTCGGCCTGTTGCTGCTGATCGCAGACCGCGTTCCAGGAATTGGGAATCTCCTGGGATGGTTCGGCAAGCTTCCCGGCGATATCTCTATTCGACGAGATAACTTCAGTTTCTCGTTTCCCCTGGCAACCAGCCTGCTCCTCAGCGTCATCCTGAGTCTGGTAGTCTATTTAATTACATGGATCTTTCGCCGGTGAAGCAGCCGAGGAGTGGAATGTGCCGTGCCATCTTGGCCGGAGCATGTCTTCTCAGCCTGTCCTCGGGGGCCGAGGCGGCCGAGTCGATCCGAGTTCTGCTGTCGGCCGATGTGCCGCGGCTCGATGTCCGTGCAGAGAGTCTGGTGTGGGTTACGGACGCAAAAGGCCGTGGTCAGGCTCTGCATGCTCCGATCCAGGTTGCAGCCGCTGGAACGGGGTTTCTGCTGGATGGCGTCCGTATGCAGACGGAGCAACTGACGTTGCATGGCGGAGAGCAAGGCCTCACGCTGACGTTTCCACGCCCCGCTCGGAAGCCGAACGGGGCGGCGGTGTCATCGGGCGACTCCGGCACGGCGATCTCGGTGAGCGGCCTTGTCCATCTCGTGCGAAGAGGCAAGGGGTTTTTGGTCATTAATCGGGTGGATCTTGAAGAGTACGTCAAAGGGGTGGTTCCCGCGGAGGTCAGTTCGACCTGGCACCCGGAGATGTTGAAAGCGCAGGCGGTTGCGGCCAGAACCTATGCGCTCTATCAGCAGATGTTGAGCGCCACACGGGAGTATGACGTGGAGGCTACAGTGCAAGACCAAGTCTATCGCGGGAAACAGGGGATTGATGCGGGGATCCTGCGCGCAGTCGAAGATACGCGTGGGCTAGTCGTGACCTATCAGGATGCGCCGATCTACGCAGCCTTCTCATCGACAGCCGCCGGGTTGACGGAAGATGCCATGAATGTGTGGTCGAAAGAATATCCCTATCTCAAGGGCGTAGAGTGTCCCTTCGATCTGGCGTCGCCCTATTATCAATGGAAATCCTCCTTCAAAATCGACACCCTCGAACAGAATTTGCGGCAGCAGGGATTTTCCGTGGGGACGATCGCGACGATAACGCCCTTATCGTTCAGCCGCGGGGGGCGAGTCGCGAAGCTGCGCATTCTCCATTCTGGTGGAGAATTGGTTCTTCGTGGAGAAGAGCTGCGGAAAGCGGTCGGGTACACCATTATTCCGAGCACACAGTTTGCCATCGAATCTATCGGCCGAGATGTGGTGCTTTCCGGCTTCGGCGCAGGCCACGCCGTCGGCATGTGCCAGTGGGGCGCGAAAGAACTGGCTGAGTTGGGCTATCCCTTCTCCACGATTCTTCGGTATTATTATCCGGGCACCGAATTGCAGAATATGACGCTGACCAAACCTCCGATCCCTCCGTCCTCCTGATGCAGCTCTCCGAATTTGATTTTCCGTTCGATCCCTCGTTGATTGCCGCTCACCCATGCTTTCCGCGCGATCACGCCAGGCTGCTCGTCCTTCAGCCTGGCGATCGTTCGCTCGCCCATCGCCGTATCGACGAGTTGCCTGATCTTCTTCAGCGCGGCGCTCTCCTCGTGGTCAACAATACGAAGGTGTTGGCCGCGCGCGTGGCTGGACGGAAGCGTCCTTCCGGCGCGGAGGTAGAGATCCTCTTTGTGAAGGATCTTGGTGATGCGATCTGGGAAGTGCTGATCAAAGGATCGTTTCGGCCGGGACAAATTATTGAGATGGGGGCAGAGGCTTCTGCTGTGGTGGTCGAGCGTGGCGCGACACGAACGATGGTTCGGGTTGAGAGTCCGATTCCGTTTTCCGAATGGCTGCGACAAAATGGGAAAATGCCACTTCCTCCCTACTTGAAACGCGCACCAACGTACCGGGATCGGGAATGGTACCAAACTCTGTTTGCTCAGCATGAGGGCGCCATCGCGGCGCCGACCGCCGGGCTCCATTTCACACCGGAGCTGCTGGCACAGCTGCAACAGCGAGGGATCGGTCTCACGACCGTCACGCTGCATGTTGGTGTTGGGACCTTCAAACCGGTAACGGTCAATCACATCGAAGACCATCGGATGGGCGCAGAATGGATCGAGGTCGGGGCAGAGGCGGTTCGCGCAATCGAGCAGGTGCGAGCGACAGGGAGGCGAATTGTCGCTGTCGGGACCACTGTCGTTCGCGCGCTCGAAACTGCGGCTCGCGCGGACGGCCAGATCCGACCCTATCGTGGAGAGACAGATATGTTTATGACACCAGGGTTTCCCTTCAAGGTGGTCGATGCCCTCCTCACGAATTTTCACTTGCCACGTACCACATTGCTGATGATGGTCTCCGCATTGGCTGGGACCGAATTTCTACGCCAGGCCTATGCAGAGGCGGTTCGCGAGCGGTACCGCTTTTACAGCTATGGTGATGCGATGTTGATTCTCTGACAGAGTCTGAAAGTCATCAAGTCTTCGAGTCCGAAAGCCCCGACCGAAGATCACCCGAGACATTAGGACTTGATGACCCGATGACTTCGGACGAGAGGTGCTAGAGCAACTCGCGGTTGATTTTGATGGGGACGGTTGTTTTGAGCGATTCAGTGTAGGCCATCAGAGCGCGTTGCTGCTTTTGGAAGAGGACGTCCTGCATGGCACGGTCCTTCGCCGCGGCGGTTTTCGCGGGATCTGATTCCGTTTGCCGCAGCGTGAGGGCTTGCGCTTCGGCAAGCTCCGCAGGGGTAAGGGCCACGGCGTCGCGGATGATCATCCGGGCTTTGTTGCTCAGCACTTCTTTCGCTTCCATGGCTTCGAATATCGAGGGCGTCAGATGATTAGCCGCCAGGAGCCGTTGGTAGACCTCCGAATCGAATGCGCCGTTCTTTTGAAAATCCGGGATCTGCATGATGACTTCACGCAGTTCGTCGTCAGCTACGGTAAGGCCCATGTTCTTTGCCGCGATGAGCCAGGTCCGATTATCGACGAGTTGATCCACCACTAATTGCTTAATCGTTTCGTCTTTGAATTCTCCAGGGACCTTGTCCTTATAGTAACGGTAGGTATTCTCATAGGCGCGTCGGAATTCATCGCGGGACACGGTGAGATCTCCGACTGAAGCAACGACGGAGCCGGCGTCGGGCTGATCACGGAACCCCCACCAGCCCATGGTGATGACGAAGGCGAGGGCGATGACCCCCATGATGGACTTGAGGAGCCACGGATAGCTATGAGATGCTTCGCGCATCAATTTGATCATGACAACCCCCGGGGAGATTCGTCTGGACGGATTCTACTCAGGGATCTGTGCAAAGGCAAGACGACCTTTCCTCCAAGCTGCGATCTCACGATCGAGTAGGGTGGTCTGTTCGGGAAGACGAGAAATATCACCCGCAATGTCTGATGTGCCGGAGAATGGTCTTTGTTTGTGCTAGGTAGTCTGATTTGCTATACTTTGCCACTAATCGTAAGGAGATCCCTTGGCGGAGGAGGTCAGCGGGGTTCATTCAATCGGTGGCCGGATCTACCCCAAGGCGCGGGTCCTAAACCGTGGTATCGCCAAGCTGATCGATCTGTTCATCGTAGTGGCAGCCTGTCAAATAATTGTGCCGGTAGGTTTTCTTGGAGGATTGGCGTATATACTGGTCGCTGATGGATTTGCCGGTGGGCGCAGTATCGGTAAGCGGGTGATCGGCCTCCAGACGGTGCTCCCGGATCGGCGAGAGGCAGCAGGGTTTCGGGAATCCATTATCCGCAATTTGCCCTTTGCGGTCGCTCAGGCAGCCTTCGCCGTTCCGTGGGTGGGATGGCTGGTATCGGCAGCGATCATTGCGTTCGAAGCGGTATTGATTCTCGGGAACGAGCAGGGGCGGCGTCTTGGTGACGAGGTTGCCGGTACCCAGGTGTTGGATGCGGGTCGATTGGCATTGCCTGACTGAGTGTGCCGTCAGAGTTTGAAGGAAAGGGAAAGCAATCGTGGGCTTTGGGAGCGATATCTTCGGATGGTTCTCAAACGACCTGGCCATTGACCTGGGGACGGCGTCGACCCTCGTGTATGTGCATGGGAAAGGGATCGTGCTCAACGAACCCTCGGTCGTGGCGGTTGAGAAAAAGACCGAACGAGTGCTCGCGGTCGGCACGGAAGCGAAGCGAATGTTGGGACGCACGCCGGGCAACATCATTGCTGTGCGGCCCATGAAAGAAGGCGTGATCGCGGACTTTGAAATGGCAGAGCAGATGTTGAAACGGTTCATTCAGAAAGCCCACAACCGCAGCGCGTTCGTGCGTCCGCGCATCATCATCGGTGTGCCGTCGCGCATTACGCAGGTGGAGCAGCGGGCAGTCCGAGACTCGGCTGAATTAGCCGGTGCTCGCGAGGTGTATCTGATCGAAGAACCGGTAGCCGCAGCCATTGGCGCCGGTCTTCCGATCACCGAACCCTCCGGCAACATGGTGGTCGATATCGGGGGCGGCACGACCGATATTGCCGTCATTTCG
>DASVEA010000013.1:0-4069 GCA_036380815.1 Nitrospiraceae bacterium | reverse complement strand
GCCATCTTCGCAATACCGAAATCCATGACTTTCACGACGCGCTCCTTCGTGAGCATGATGTTAGCCGGCTTGATGTCGCGATGGACGACGCCTTGTTGATGGGCATAGTCCAGGGCGTCTGCGACGGTGGCCACAGTCAGGAGGACCTCGTTGACCGGCATCAAGTTGGGTTTCCGTGCCCATTCTTTTAGTGGTGTTCCCTCGATGAGTTCCATCGCGATGTATCCTAAATCGTCTTCTTCTCCCGCGTCATAGATCGTCACGATGTTGGGGTGGGAGAGACGCCCGGTGGATTCTGCTTCGCGGAAAAAGCGGGCCTTGACCTCTTGTAGCATGTCGTCGTGGTCGATGTGATCGAGTCGCATGGTCTTGATGGCCACGAAACGCTGGATCGTTGGATCTTTTCCCAGGTACACAAGTCCCATTGCTCCGCGTCCGAGTTCTTTCAACACCTTGTAGCGCCCGAGCATGCCAGGTGTGTGGCCATTGATCGTTGATGTGGCGGCTGTACTTGTTAGTTCGGACGGAACTTCTGCTGCTTCTTCTTGTCCTGCGTCTTCATCTTCGGAGAGCGCCTGTGCCTCTTGGCGCCTGGTCTGTCTGAGGGGAGCGAAGGCTTCGCGTAGCGAACTCCGGTTAAGGACCCATGCTGCCGTGAGCCAGAGACCGGAGCCGACGAGACCGATTGCATAGCCCCAGGCGAATCGTGAAGAACCAATCTGTTCGATTACTGGCAGGCCCACAGTCCTGAACGCTTTGTTGGCGAAGAGGATGACGACAAGGGTCGCGAGTGGAAGGACGAGGTTGCGGAGAAAGCTTGACCCGCGGCCGTTGTCTGGGATTTGCTGAGAGGCAGCAAAGGCGAAGATCCCGAGGATGGCGAGCGCGAGGAGGTTTGCAACCAGTCGAATGGCGCGAGGCCCACTGAGCTGCAGATACGGGACCGAGACAGATTGGACCAATGCCAGGCTGCTCAGCAAGGGGCCGGCCAGGAGCATAGCCAAGATGGCAAAAGTATAGGGAGCGATCCAAGTCCAGGATTTCGGCATAGGAATTTTTACGGTTGTCGGTGACCGTCTCAAAGTGTAGCGGATGGGATGGGAGAGTCAACGAATTGGGAGATATCGAGCAGAGGTGCGATCGACACTCATGAAGCCTGGAAACCGACTGGCTGCGCTGGTTTGTCTCGTTTATTTAGTTGAACTAGATTAAGCAGAGAAACCGGATGACCAGATAAACCTCAAACGAGGAGAGCGGCTTTCTTGAGTGGCTCAAGCAGCCTCTCGGGAACTTTCAAATCACCCTTTCCCGTACCAACTTCGATGTCCGGCTTGGTGATCCCGTGGAAATCGCTTCCACCGGTCACCAGTACGTCCAGTCGCTTGGCCAGGTCGAGATACTCCGTCGTCTGTCGTTTCGTGTGGGTACTGTAGTGGACTTCGATGCCGCCGAGGCCTTCAGCTTTCAATGTCGTCACGAGTGTGTTCAGTCCTTCTCCAGACACCTTGGCCCAGGTAGGATGGGCCAGCACGGCCACGCCGCCTGCGGCTCTGATCCAGGCAATGGCATCCGCCGGTTGGGGTAGTTCACGCGCTACGTAGGCCGGGCGCCCCTCTGCCAGATATCGGTCAAAGGCGTCTTTGGCGGATGTGACATACTTCTTGTCCATCAAAAGCCGCGCAATATGCGGTCGGCCGACCGAACCCGTGCCGGCCAGAGCCAGCACCTCTTCATAGGTTACGTCCAGCCCTAGTGCGCGCAGCCGTTCGATGATCTGCGGGTTGCGGCTATGCCGACTCTCGCGCAAGGCGGCCAAGCGTTGATCCAGCTCCGGGTCTTGCCAGTGTATGCAATAGCCAAGGATATGGAGCTCACTATTGCCAAAGCAGGAGCTGATTTCCACGCCGGGAATGATTTCAATTCCCAGCTCAGCCCCGGCTGCTATGGCTTCGGGAATGCCGGACACAATGTCGTGGTCCGTAATGGCCAGCGCGGTGACTCTTGCTTTGTGGGCGAGCCGGATTACTTCAGCTGGCGAGAGGCTTCCGTCGGAGTGGGTCGTATGGAGATGGAGATCGATGCGACTCATGTCGACTCGTGCGGCAGGCTGTTGGGGCTTGCTTGTTGGGCGACGAGTTGCGCGGTGAAGACAGCACCGGGGCCATGGTTGCCGTCGTGTTCGCCTTCGTCGTACGACAGTACGCGGAGATTGGATGTGAGCCGGAGCAATTCATTGTGCGCCAGGCAAAATTCCCATCGGCGCGGATGGCGATGGCGCAAGTAGTTGTCGATGGTGAAGGTTTCGTAGAGCAAGACCCCGTTCGGCTTCAGCGCTTCGATGAGCGCGGGAAACAGTGCGCGATGGAGATAAAAGAACACGACGATCACGTCATATTTCTGCTTCGGAAATTCCGGCCGTTCATCGGTTGTTCGTTCGAGGTCCACCGTCCGGACACGTAGATTCGGGAAGTTCCGTTGTTTTGCCGTGGCAGTGAGCTGTGCCATGGCCTGTTCATCGCGGTCCATCGCATCGACAAGAAAGCCGTGCGAGGCGAGATAGAGCGCGTTGCGTCCAGACCCGGCCGCGACGTCGAGCGCCTTGCCTTTCGGTAAGCGATGGAGTTGCTGAGTCAGAAACCGAGCCGGAGTTGGTCCCGCATCATGAATCTGGTGAGCCAGGCGGGATCGTTCGAGTTGCACGCCCACCGAGCCGGTTACATGCTCCAGCGGAGGCGCAAGCTTCCGCACCCAAATCTTGGCTCGTTCGATGGGAAACTCCGCAAAGAGCATGGTGAGGAGCCGTTCCGCGAATGTTTCCAGCAGCGCGCAATCCTGCGTCGCGCCGATCTCAATAACCCGATCCGCCACTTGAGCATAGTCGACCGTCTGGTGAATGTCATCCGAAGTCGCCGCCGGTTCAGTCCGGTACTCCAGTTCCAGGTCCACCGCCAACGGTTGAGGCCGCCGGCGCTCTTCCGGAGTCACGCCGCACCGCCCCTGAAACTCCAGCCGTTCGATGATGATCTTCCCAGCCATGGGAGCATTCTCAAGTATTGGATTTCCGGCTGTCAATATATCGTTAGCGGGGTAGGCGAGTGGGCAGCGGTTCGGCTCTCGCATCTCCCGGGGCGACCCTTTCAGGGCGTGACCTCGCAGAATCATTCTGGAATTCCAGCGGTCGCGACCATGTGATCGCGGTGCCTTGGTTACCGGGATTGTTCCGTGTAGGTGGCGTAGAGTCAGCGAAAGATCGGTCGGCTACCCGCCTATTGGAGAGGGAGGAAGAGGAGAAGTCAGAACGTCCAGGTCTCGCTTGCTCTGGTCGATAGAAGGCTGGGCAGGTGGGAGGTAAAGCAACGTTCCCAGTTTTCACTACCCCCTAGGTAGATGGATGAAAACCAATCTTATTGTCTTCTCGGTTTTGCAAACCTGTGAAGTACACAAGTACCGAGTCAAGTTTCTGCAACAGGATGGCCCGCTCGCACCACAGACCTTCGAGATATGTCACGTCACTCGTCATGCTGTTGCACGAAGCGACGAATCGTTTGAGCGCGTCTCGCGGAACCTTGAATTCCTGCAGATCAATGCCCAGCGATTTCTCAAGTTTCTCGATCGCAGCATTGAACTCGTTGACCCATCGCTCTTCAACCTCGTGGCGCTCCGGAACGTTAGCCCGAATCGAAGTGATGGCGGCATACGCTCTCAGAATCTGGTCACCGTCGTTCATGCTGGTTGCCCCCACACTGTCTCCCAACTAGCAGGATGCTGGAAAAGCCCGCCAGCGGTGTTCTCGCCTCGAAAGCATCCTCAACGTAGCCCAGAGGCTACGCCTCCAGTGCTTTCATCGGCTGCGGCCTTGCTGGACGGCCTTTTTGAGCATCCTGCGGGAATGTCCACATGCTGCACCAAAATGGTTTTCCCGCAGCCAGGTAGTCAGGCTGCTGCGAACTGTCGCACATCATCAAAGCACGGTCGCCTGAATATTCTGGTCGACGGCAAGTCTACTTGAATTTCCAACACTTGTTCAATCTTTCGTAAAGACCGTCGTTCGTGAAGTGTGAAGCGTATC
>DASVEA010000012.1:0-6695 GCA_036380815.1 Nitrospiraceae bacterium | reverse complement strand
CCCCGCCGGATTTCGATCCTACGAACTATCACTTTGTGAAGGGAGAGAATCTCGAATTCTTTCCCTACCAATATCTGGACTTTCCGAAACACTTTCACGACTCGAACGCCTTTGCCTTTCGGACGCTCTTTTGGTGGGGGCACCACCTCGTGTGCGCCTTGATGCTGGAGGGGGTGGGGATCAAGCAGCACAAGGCACGGATCGTGGACCGGTTTCATCAGCTCGCCGGGCAGGGGCTGGAACTTTCGTTGGCGCCGACGTTGTGGGAATGGAAACGCGGCGAGGGGTATACGTTGCCGATCACCCATGATCGCAAGGCGCAAATTGCCGCCGTGGTGGCCGAACGGTCCTTTTTGAAGATCGTCCGCTTCCTGCCGTTCACCGATCCGCGGACTCAGTCGGGTCAGATGCCGGAATTCAGCTGCGAGACCTTTCGAGCCATTCTTCCGATCGTGACCCGCTAGCCGCCTGCGGGAAAACTATGTTGCGTGCTAGAACTTCGAGGGACCGCACGTGTATCACAACAGAAGCACAGTTCCGCAGGATGCTCAAAAAGGCCGTCCAGCAAGGCCGCAGCGATGAAAACACCGGAGGCGTAACTATTCTCACCCGCCCACCCCAAGCTGCCAAGACAGCTTGTTCTCCGAGTGGGCTACGCTGAGGATGCTTTCGAGGCGAGAGCGACGTATGGGAAAAGGCGCGTCCATGGGCAAAGAGTCTGTCTTGGCTGCCTCAGGGCGGGCGGGTGTAGTAGCCGCCGGGGTCGGGCGGGTGAGAAGAGCGACTTTTTCAGCATCCTGCTCTCCTCGGCATTTGTCTCTGATCAGCAACTTGGGTAAACTGGGTTTGCTTCAACGGTGGGACGGCCAATCGCAAGGAGGATGAAATCGTGAAACAGACTAGGGGACGACTGGGCGTTGGTATCATATTCACAGCAAGTCTGCTGATGGGAGCGGGCTGCGGAGGTACAGGGAAAACGTTTTATCTGGATCTTCAACAGAAACAAGCGGAAGCGCAATACATAGAGCCGGAACCAGTCAGGATCGTCATCGAATCCTTCGAGGATCGGCGACTGGAGAAGAGTCGGCTCGGTCTGCGGACCCATTTGTGGGGTGGGGTGTCCTACTTCAATGTGGTGGGGGATCGGCCAGGAGACGTGATTGCCCAGGCCCTTGCAGATCGTCTGAAAACGCGCGGATGGAAGGATCGGGCCTGGACGGTGCGGGCTGCTTCCAACGGGGCAGTGACGAGTCTGAACGATGCCGACATCGTCATCAGCGGGCAGTTGCTCGATTTTTCAGCCAACGCCAAGAGCCGACTTTTTTCGACGGTGGTGAACACGAGCAGCAAGATGGTGATCACCGCACGAAACGTTGGCGACCAGAGCTCGACGATCAGAGGTGTCGAGGGGGCACAACGAGATACCGTGGTCTGGTTCAGCGAAGACGATGTGCAGCAATTACTGGCGGCGACCCTGAAGGACAGTATCGATCGATACCTCGCCGATACGACGATTGAGCACATGGCGTTGCGACCGGCACGTTGATGGGCCGGGGGAAGAGATGACCCACCGTGCGTGAACGTCGTTGGGAAACGACGACCCCGCTGACCTTCGGTCAAGTGCTCGCCGTGGGCGAACGGCTTGCTGCGTTGGGGTTGAAACCGGCGGTGCCTGCGAAGGATGTCATCTGTTATGTCGAAGAATGGACGGTCGAGTCTCCTGTGGATTTCGACCGGCTGGACGCGTGGTCCACGGAAGATGTGACCCTGATCCACGTCCGAGAGAGTTGGCGGAGCGATTTTTTTCTCCTGACCGGCGCCTATCATACCATCTACCAACGCCATCAGGACGTCGGCACCTACTGCTCGATCAGCCATCCCTGGTGCATTCGCGATCCGTTACGGCTGCACGACTCCCGCAGCATGCTCTGGCTGGGATTTCGCCATGCCCACTCGTTTATCCGTATACGGCTCCAAACAAAAGAGGTCATCACCCCCGGCGAAACGCGCGGTGATGCCGAACGGATGCGCTGGTTGGATGAGCGGCGTGCGGCGTTCCTTGAAGCCATTGCCACGCTGGAGCTGCCGATTGAGACTCATGTTGAGAAGGATGCCGTGGTTCTGCGGCCGTCTGATCCCACAATCCCGTTCTTCTGCTCTTGGCCCGACGCGTTCGGCCCATGCCAGTTCGAGTACAACACTCCCGATGCGTTCGAGTTCTTAGTGCCGGCCAGCAAGCTCGCCGCGACGTTTGCGCCGGAGCCGGCCGGGGTGCGAGCCTACCTCACGGGATTCTCCGAAGAAGCCTTGACTGAGTTCCAAGCGATCGAATCGGGGGTGCGCTTGGCATATCGCTGCTCGGTCCATTGTCCCCTCGACGATCTGCCCGAGGTGCTGGAAACGATTCGACCTGACGGTCGTCTCTACGCCACGCAGTGCGAGTTTCAGACGCGGGAACTGTTGCCGGAAGGCGACGACGTCTCCGCCATTATCGGCATTGTCGGGTTCAATGGACAGTTCCAGATCGAGGCCCGCCTAAACCGGGCACCACTCAAAGAAGACGCCATGGCTGGATGGTTAGAACGGCTGATCGGCTATCCGGTCGTCTATGCGCCTCTCCCTCCCTTCGTCTAGCAGGATACTGAAAAAAGCCGCTTTTCTCACCCGCCCGACCCCGGCGCGCCGAGACGTGCCTTTTCCCACGCAGCGTTCTCCCCTCGAAAGCATCCTCAACGTAGCCCACTCGGAGAAGAAGCTGTCTTGGCAGCTTGGGGTGGGCGGGTGAGAAATGGTACGCTTCCGGTGCTTTCATCGGCTGCGGCCTTGCCCGCGGAACGGCGCGTCTTGGCGCGCCGGGGTCGGGCGGGTGAGAAGGCTGGACTTTTTGAGCATCCTGCGGGCTATCCACTTGCGTCATACGTGCGGACTATTGAAGGTCTCGCGTGTCGCAACAGTATTTGAGCTGTCCGCTTTCTCCTGTTCATTTGACAATCCAAAGAATATCCTGAAGTTTAGGAACATGCTTTCCTCCTCCACAGTCAGGACCGTTCTGGCAAAGCCCTTCATGTCGGCCCTGTTCTTTGCCTCCGGCGTTACCTACGACACCTTGACGCTGACGCGCATCGATCGCCTGCAGGACAATCTGATTCTCCTCCTCTACCTCGCGGCACTCGGTTTTCTCATCGTCCTCACCGGTCGTCTTGGCGTGGCCGCGGTGGAGCCGGCCGCAATCGAACCTCAAGGCTCGTCGTTCGCCGGATTCCTGATCAGGGCTCGGCCCTACTATCCGATGGCGATGCAGTTTCTCCTGGGCGGGCTCTTCAGCGCCTATGCCGTCTTTTACTCGCGCAGTGCGACGCTCACACGCACCGGGGTCTTCCTTGGCGTGCTTGTCCTGCTGCTGATGGCCAACGAATTCTTGCGCGACCGCCTCTCGAACCTGCGCCTGCTCGTTGCGCTTTACGCCCTGGCCAGCTTCAGTTTCTTCACGTTCTTCCTGCCCGTTATGGTCGGGACCATCGGAACATGGGTGTTCCTGCTCGGAGCCGCGCTGAGCGTGGGAGTGACACTGCGCGTTGTCCAGTTGATCTATCAACGCAATCCAGAACGGTCACAGAAGGAAACGGTATTAGTCGGAGGACCTGCAATTGCCCTCATTGGCCTCCTGGTCGGGTTCTATTTCTTGAATTGGATTCCGCCTGTGCCGCTCTCGATGAAATTCGGCGGCATGTATCGCGAGGTGCAGAAGCAGGACGACCGGTTTATGCTCAGCTTCGATCGCGAATGGTATCAAGTGTGGAAGCGCTCGCAGAATCCGTATCCAGCCGATGAGCCCATTTACTGTTTCACCGCCGTCTTCGCCCCGGTGGCGTTGAACACGACCGTCTACCACCATTGGTACTTCCGAACGAACAGCGGCAAGCCCTTCACCCATGCCGACAAGATTCCGATCAAGATTGCCGGCGGCCGCGAAGGCGGCTACCGCGCGTACACATTCAAGCAGCGGCTCGATCCCGGGGACTGGCGCGTGGACGTTGAAACCGAAGACGGGAGAGTTGTCGGGCAAGTGTCTGTTGTGGTGGCAGAGCGGGGAGAGACAGGGGCGACGGCCAGAACGCTCTTGTACTAAATCCGATGAAACGACTCAGTGGGCTCAAGATGCTTGAAGAACGAGAAGGAGCGGGGACGCCTGCGAACAAAGGCGACTGCGTCGGCTACAACACGAGGATGTTTCTCAACCAAGGCGAAAAGTGTCCCTTAATACAAAAATACAAATCAGGCAGAGCACCTTCCAAAAGGAGATGTTTCGAGTCGAGGAAGGCACCACCTTCATCGATCACACCATCGTGCTGGGTCGCCACCAGCTCATTACCGATGTCGAGCATGTACTGACGGGTATGAAAGTCGACGGCTATCGAAAGGTCCGGGTGAGCCTGCACTTGGCCTATCGAGACAAAGGCATTCCGGATCTCGCCCTCCCGACGCGGTCTTGATTTGTCAGATCTGGTTACGCAACAGTATTGGCTCGTCATCGGTTGAATCATTACCAGGAGTCACATGAACCCTCGCGCCCTGGCACATTGCCCGAGCAGTCCCAATTGCGTCTCGACGCAGGCCCCGGATAAGGAGCATGCCATCGCGCCATTTCGCTATCGTAAGTCTCGTGCTGAGGCGAAGGAGGCGTTGAAGGAAGTCATCCGTTCCTTGCCCCGCATGCAGCTCGTCGAGGAAGACGAGACCTACCTCCACTACGAGGCCACCAGCCTGTTGCTTCGCTTCGTTGACGATGTCGAATTTCTGTTCGACGATGAAACCAAGACTGTCCACTTCCGTTCCGCCTCTCGCACCGGTTACGGTGATCTTGGCGTCAATCGCAAGCGCATGGAGCAGGTGCGGGCCCTTGTTGATCCAAGGCTGTAGCGTCATTTGGCAATTTCCTTTTGAGTTATGTGGCCGCTTGCTATGATGCCGAAAACAGGAGGCCGAAGCCGATGGGGTTCAAGCGAAAAGGGTCACGTGTCGAGGTAAGCAGGGGCGGCCGTCTCCAGCGGGGGGCTCTCTCGGCGCCGTGTAAGGTTCTGGATGTCAGTGAGACAGGCGTCCGGATTGAGAGCCGCTTGTTCGTGAAGAGCGGCGATTCGCTCCAGCTCGTGATCGAGCTTGAGCAAGGGAGAACCTTGACCTGTTGGCTGCAAGTCATCCACGTGCGTTCCCCTAAGTTCGGAGCGAAGATCACCTTGATCAGTCCGGAGGACAAGGAGCGACTGGCCCATATCTTCGACGATCACGTACAGACCAGCTACTCACGCCGGTAGCTGCTCCGCGCAAGCAGGATGCTGAAAAAGCCCGCCAGCTTCGTTCTCGGTTCATCGAAATCCTCAACGTACCCCAGAGAGTACGCCTCCGGTTTCGACTCGCCTGCGGCCTCGCTGGACGGCCTTTTTGAGCATCCTGTGGGAATGTTTTCCTGTTATGCCGCTCGACTGAGCTCGTCGCAGGCACACGTACGGACCGTCGAATCTTTAGTCTGCCACAATAGCGTTTCCGCAGCCTGCTAATGCGCGGGGCTGGGTGGTTTCGGACCGAGCCTGGTTGTGTGCTGGAAGACGCACCTCGGGCAAGTGTAGTGGACAAACTGCTTGCCGCCGACGAGACGCTTCTTCATCGGCACCTGGCACCAAGTGCAGAGGCGATCGGGGAGGTCGGCTGAGGGCGGAGTCGGGTTCGGTTTTGATGGGATGACATTGGCCATGCGCGGCATTCTCTCCGACCGCCGAGAACCTTGTCAATCGATCGAGTGGCCCCTGAGCACCTGGGTGTGAAAAAAAAGTTTCACCATCCTCTCAGATGTGAAAAGTTTCGTGGTATAGTCCGAAATAACAGTCGACCGTTACAGTTTTTTCACCCTCCTAACAGAAAGGTGTACAATCTCTATGAGTAGCTCGCCTGAATCCGAGTCCGCAATCTTTCCATCCGAGTCCCCAGTAGCTGCTTCCATTGCCCCCCAAGAGATGGTGGGTGAGGGGAAGGCATGGGGACTTTGTACCGCCATCGACCTCCAAAATTGTCATCCCGACCTGATCCGCAATGCCGACCATATCCGTCGCTATGTCGTCGAGCTGTGTGAGCTCATCGACATGAAGCGTTTTGGCGAGTGCCAGGTCGTCGATTTCGGCTCAGGCCGCGTGGCCGGCTATTCCATGGTGCAGCTGATCTCAACCTCGTTGATCAGCGGCCATTTTGCGAACGATACGAACAACGCCTACCTCGACGTTTTCAGCTGCAAGGGCTATGACCCTGCCGTCGTCGAGGAGTTCTCCAAAGACTTTTTCGGCGCACGTCGCAGTACCGCGACGGTTACGCTCCGTTACTAGGAAGGGACCGGGGGCCGTGGCACCGCGGCTCCCGGTATCGATCCGAGCAGGCCCTCGCCCGCCACGAGCTATGAACCCCACCACGGTCAAAGAGTTTTTTCAGCTTCTCCCAGGTCGGCTCGATTCAGATGCTGCCGAAGATCTTGATGCGGTCTACCAATTCGATCTGAGCGGCGCGCAGGGCGGGCAGTACATTCTCACGATCCGGGAGGGAGCCTGTCAGGTCGCCGAGGGGATGCATGCGGACCCTCATGTCGTGCTCTCGATGGCGGGAGAGGATTGCATCAAGATTCTGAAGGGCCAGTTGAGTGGACCAGCCGT
>DASVEA010000011.1:0-3236 GCA_036380815.1 Nitrospiraceae bacterium | reverse complement strand
TGCAGCCAGGTGCTTCCGATGCTTTCTGAAGTAGTCGTCCATATTGCCCTGGGGAGTTTTGGTCTGGTCGAGCGGGATCGTCAGGTTGGGAAGCTCCTCATCGAAGTAATCCACCAGGGTGACATCGGTCTGGCCCTTGCGGATGGTTCCGAGGTTCGCCTTGATGAGCTCGCCATAGCGGGCGTAGGCTTTGTACTTCTCTGCCTTTGCGAGGTCTTCCTGCCATGCCTCAATGCGGCGGCGGAGCTTCTTGATGGATTTTCTGAGTATCCCTGCCCGGGCGGCCCGCACGGTCTCGACAACGGAAGCGGCTTCTGCCGTGCGGTAATGGGCTTCGATGGCAGCCGACAGAGGAAATGGTGATTCCGGGATGTCCTGGCTGAATCGCGCGTGGTCGGCGGCACCTCGTTCTCGTTGCTGGTGAGCGGGAGGAACGTACAGCTGTCCCACACGATCCTTCATCCCGTTCAGGTCTCGTCTGATACGGCCTGCCTCATCGATCACGAGGAGACTCGATGTTTTCCCTGTCAGCTCTGCAACCAATCTGCAGGGACCTTCTTTAGAGGTCAGTGCAAGCTGAACGATCCGGTCTCCTTGAATCTGTTCGACCTGGTCGATTCGTGCCCCTTGCAGATGGGCGCGGAGAAATTGACAGAAGGGCGGGGGTGTCGGTGGATTCTGAAAGGCTGCCGTGGCGAAGTGGAGACGGGCGGTTTCGGGGTGGCACGAGATGAGGAGTCGGTGCGTCCGTCCTGCCGCGTGAATCTCCAGCAGAATGGTGCGGGCTGTCGGCTGGTAAATTTTTTGGATCCAGCCTCCGGTCAAGACCGGAGTAAGTTCACCCGTCACCTTCGCAATTTCTGTCGCGGTCAGTGCCACGATTCGTCTCCGATCGGCTTCTATTTCGAAACGAGCGTCTGCACTCTACGATTCATCGCTAAAACACGCAAGCAATTGCAGCAGCATCCCCGACTCCCATCTATTCTTGCAGCGCGCCCCCTCCTCCGGTACAGTCTAGCCCGCGTGATTCATGACGGTTCGTCGCGAATCGCTGAGCCGCGTCGCGAGACCGGCGCGCGGAGTCCTGAGGATCCGATGCGTACTCGTGCAGTACGGTGAGGGTCCGAGGGACGAGCCCGCCGGCTCGTCGTAGCAGCGGATCGGCGATTGCAGCAGAAGTGCTCATGAATCATGCGGGCTTAATCCGTCATCTCGGAGCTTGCGTTCTCCATGCCGTTGATCGATGTGCCATTGCTGGCTCGTCTTCAGGAAGAGTTTCGCCTGTCGATGAAGCGACTGCTGGGCGATCTCTGCCTGGATTTAGAAAACCAATATGCAGACGTCGCGAAATCGCTGGCGTTGCCTGTGGCCTACTTCCGGTTCCTCGGGCAAGCACTCGAACGGGATGCGTATGCTCACTGGAAAGTCGTCGGCTGGATCGAAACGCTGAACGACCTGGTCTACTTCATCGATCTGCTGCAACAAATTCGAGTGGAGCAGCACTCTCGTGAGTTCGCGGCGCAGTTGTTTGCCGAGTGCGAAGAGAAGTTCTTCGAGAACAGTTATCTGGACGATCTGTTTCCACGCGGGGTCTCCCAGGCCTCAGGTCTCGAACGGCGACTCAATGAACTCTGCGCTCGCCTCACGCAGGAGCTGACACAGGAATCGCTCTGTCTTGTGCCTGGACTTCCGATGTTGTGGTGCGCCGCCCGCAAGATTCCGTCCTGGACCATAAAGGTACATCTCGGCCACAACGTCGAACGGGCAGAAACCGCTGGAACGATGGCCGTTGGGATGGAGGGCGATTTCTACGAGGCTCCTCACTCGGTGAAGAGCGCTCTCAAACAAGCATCCGGCCAGGCAACCATTCTAGTTCGGCCGCATGAGACGTCCCTGAAGATCGGACGAACCGTGACGCCTCTATGCTTGAAGAGGGGCAATCGGTTGGAGTGGAACTGGACACAACGGCTGCCAGTCGTGGCAACGGAGACTCGATCTGGAGCCGTCACGGTCGGGCCGACGCTCGTCTATGGGAAAGACCGCCAACCTCGTGCACTGGTCTCCACCTCAGCCGATCAGGTTGCACGAATCGGGTGGGCATGGACAATCATACAAGAGGCCTGGCCGGAAGGACATGAAGTCCTCGCACTCTTGACCGCTCGGTTCATCCCGCTCAAGGCCAAGGGCGTCGTCAGTTTCAGCTACCGTCACCGGCCAGGCCTATCCTTTATTAACTGCTTCGACCGGGACCACCTCGATCTGATCGACGATGTGATCCACGAGAATAGCCATCACCATTTAAATCTCTTGTTGCGCAAACAGATTCTCTATCACGGGGATCGCAACCAGCAGATCTTCTATTCCCCCTGGCGGCGCAGCCTGCGTCCGCTCAGAGGCATTCTGCATGCGGCCTTTACGTTTGCGATTGGGGCGATGCTCTTCGAACGACTTTCAACGTGGGCATCTGGGCGAGGTGGATTGGCTCGATGGAAACGAGCAGGACTGACCTCGCGCGATCTGCAGCGAGCCAGGTTTCGTTGTCTTGAGGAAGTGGAATCCGTCCGCTATTCGATCCAGGATTTAGAGTACGCCGGCTGGCATCTCAAGTGGCTCACCGGCTCAGGCCAACGGCTGGTCAAGCAGTTGGCAGAAGCGATTGAGCAGGTCGAGCACAACATCGCGCCCCACAGAAAAGCAGTCCTCGCCTCCAAATTTGGCCCAGCCCTCCGACGTCATGTGAAGGAACTCCAGCAAGCCCGCCTCACCTACGGGCCGGTACGGTTAGGCAAAGTCTGAGTGAGGCCTTCCCACATGCGTTGTTCTGCCAGATCCACTCCGCTATCATTGCGGTATGAAAAGCCCTGCCCTCAAAAAGAATAATTCATCCCTTCGCAACCAGAAACAGCAGTCTTTTTCGGGCTGCTGCGATGCAGGGAGCGGCAGCCATCCAAGCCTCGCGCCGAGGTGAGAAGCGCAATCGCGCGGGTAGTTCACTTAGTACTTCTTTTCCAGGAGGTGCCAGCATGCAGCAGCGAATGCAACGCAACGGAGTCATCGACGGATTGCTCTCATTGGGTGTACTTGCTACGGTGGCCCTGACGGCCGGCCCTGCCCAGGCTCAAACCACCTCGGTGTGGCCCGATTACGCCACACCGTCGTGGAACCAGACGCTGCCGAGCACCACGCGGTTCATCATTCTCTCGAATTTCGCCGGCGCAGCGGTACTGGATCAGAAC
>DASVEA010000010.1:0-2487 GCA_036380815.1 Nitrospiraceae bacterium | reverse complement strand
GGTTGGTCGGATGCGAAGAGCGGGGACACGTTGAACAGGACACAGAACACCGTCGAAACAAGCACTGGCCAGACAGACATCGGTGGGGACTCCTTCTACAAGATTGGAAGCGTGAGTATCGTACCATAAGAAGAGCCAGCGAGGACGCACAGCCGTCGGCCCGATTGAGGCAGGTCGACGCCATGATTCTTTCTCAATCTTCGACGACGAGTTAGCAAAATCCCTTCTCATTCTCCTCCTCCAAGTGTCACAGTAAACGTCAGATCTGCATCGACGCGGCGGACTTTTAACGAGACTTTCTGCCCAGGGGTGGTCCGCTCGATCAAGTAGTTCTTCAAATGTGCCGCATCGAGAATTTCCGTGTCCTCGATCGCAAGCAAGATGTCGTGCTTTTGAATGCCTGCTTCCTTCGCCGGGTCGGCCACATCCTTCACAGCCATGCGCCACTTGGTTCCGTCCTTCACCGAGGTCATGTGAATCCCCAATTTGGAGAACGTGAGCGGCTTGCCTGCGAGGGCCGCGTTCACAATTCGTTCGGCAAGAATCCCCGGAATGGCGAAAGTCATGCGGCTGCAATGGTCCTGCGTCTCGTCTTTTTCTGTTTGGATAATGGCGTGCATGATCCCGACAATTTCCCCTTGGGCATTAAATAATCCGCCTCCTGAGTTGCCGTTACAGGCAGAGAGGTCTGCCTGGATTAGGCGCGTCTCGATGGTTTGGAGGAAGGTGTTCGTATTTCCGAGTCGGCCGAAGGCCATGGTGGGGCCCCAGCCGAGCGGATAGCCAACGGTGAAGACCTCCATCCCAGGGACGGCATCTCCGGGGGCGAACACCGTCCCTGCCCGCAGTTTAGATCGATGCTGTTCGGCGACACGGTAGATCACGACATCCATAAACGCGCTGTCACCGACGAGGTCAGCAGGAAGTTCATTGAGATCAGAGGTGAGAACGCGAACATGTTTCTGGATGATGGTGCCAGTCGAGGGGTCGTGTTTCTCCGCGGCATGTCTGGCGGTAATCACGTAGCCATCTCGCAGGTGAAACCCGGTTCCTCGGACGACGATTTTCCCGGGTTTCTCCGGCGTGCGCTGATCTTGGGTGTCCTCCAGGATGCCGACTGTCGATTGTTTCGCACGCAGAAACGTTTCCTGGCTGAGTGTCGTTGGTTCCGCGTTGAGTGGAGCAACGAGCATCGTCGCGCCGGCCCATACCGCGAACGCCAATAGGCATGAGGAATGTAAAGAAAAGAGACAACGGATGCGCATGGATAATCCTTTCGAGCGAAGCCTACTGTCAGCATAGTATAATGAGCCGAAATTGTTTCCGAAAGGGTGGCGAATAGGACATTCTCTTCCGTAGGATGATACGCCGATCAAAAAGGAGAGGGAGGAATTAGACGCCGAACGGGTTTGTTCACCCTCTTGTTTCAGATTGACCGGGTGGGGTAGACTTTCGTATCATACTCGGTCTGAAACTAGCCTCGCCAACGCGGATCTCAATTGCGATCGAGTCACCAGGGCGGAATACGTTCCCGTTTCCCCTCATGGCTGGTGGTAGGAGATAAGGGAACGAGAGAATAAACTGAGCGGTTATTTGTTCATAACAAGGAGGCAGTCACATGAGACAGGGTGTGTTATCAGCGGTATTGGGCGTGGCAGCCGTCGCGTTTATCGCGGCGCCTCTCACCTCGTTTGCAGGGGGAACGATTGCCGGTAAGGTGACTTTTGCCGGAAAGTCTGAGCAAAAGGAATTTTTGTTTTCGAAGTTTCCCAACCCCAAGTTCTGTCCGAAGAATCCTCACAAGGAATTGATGGATGGGGATAAGCGGTTTTTGAAGACCATCGAAGTCGGTAAGGATGGTGGCCTGAAGAACGCGGTGGTCGCCGTCATTGATGTCGAAGATAAGGCGTTTGTCGATGGCTATCAGGGCACTGAGGTGGTTGCGGAATTCTGCGAGTTCCTGCCGTTTGCCGGTGTGGTGGTGAATAACAAGTCCTTCAAGGTTGAGAACCATGACGCCGATCCGGATGACCCCAAGTCGGTACAAGGTGTACTCCACAATCCGCACAGCTTTGTGGTGAAGGGCACCAGCTCGGCCACCGGTTTCAACATCGGTTTGGCCAAGAAGGGTGACAAGCTCGACAAGCCGGTGGTGTTCCGGGGTGGAGCAGAGAAGGATGGTTTCTATCGTTTACAGTGTGACCAGCATGAGTTCATGCAGGGCTTCTTTCTCCCGGTGTCGAGTCCGCACTTTGCGGTCGTGAAGGACGATGGCTCCTTCGAGATCAAGGATGTACCGGCCGGCAAGCACAAGGTGGTGGCTTGGCATCCGTTCGCCGCCAAGGGTAAGAAAGTGGAGTTTGAGGTCGACGTGGCTGATGGCGGGACTGCCAATCTCAAGGCTGAAATCAAGTAAGCCAGTCTTTGTATGAGCGGGGCAACCCGCAATCAAAGGGCAGCGGAGCAATCCGCTGCCCTTTGTGTTTG
>DASVEA010000009.1:0-2041 GCA_036380815.1 Nitrospiraceae bacterium | reverse complement strand
CTTAAAAACTCTCGCCGTAGAACTTCGCTGCCTGGTCTGTCAGAACCAGACGTTGGCCGACTCGCACGCGCCGTTGGCCGAAGACTTGCGCCGGGAAGTGCGCGAGATGATCGCCAAAGATATGAGCGATAAAGAAATTATCGACTTCCTCGTGCAACGGTACGGCGACTTTGTCTTGTACCGGCCACCGTGGAAAGCCAGCACTACCCTGCTCTGGCTGGGACCGTTCCTCCTGCTGATCGCAGGCGCAACGGGCTTGGTGTTTGCGCTGCGCAGGAGACAGAAGAAGCTTGCCGACGTGACATTGTCGGAAGAAGAGCACAACCGTGTCGCGCAACTGCTTTCAGAAGGAACCAATCGCCCTTGACCATCATATTCTGGCTTATCGCATCGAGCATGACCGTTCTCATCCTCGGTCTCCTGTTGTGGCCCTTGCTGAAGCGCACAGCAGCCGCGGCAACGGGAGAGCAGGAGAAGACACTATCTATCTTCCGACAGCAGTTCGTGGAATTAGGGCAGGACCTCGCAAACGGCGTGCTCACCGACGAACTGTATCAGCAGGCGCGACGTGAGCTCGAACGCCGCCTCTTGGAAGAAACGGGTGCCACGGAAACGACGCCCACAATAGCACCACGTCAAGTAAGTAGCAGGCCGGTGGCTCTTGCACTTGCCATCATCATTCCGACTGTCAGTGGGTTGCTCTATTGGGAATTGGGAAATCCACTCGCCATGACGCAGCCGACCGCGGCCCAGTTGGCTGCACAAGGGAGTTCGGAAGATGCTCATCCGACCGCTGACTCACTTGATGCGCTGATTGAGCAACTGAAGCAGAAAATGGAGCAGAATCCGAACGATGGCGTGGGATGGGTATTGCTCGCTCGTTCGTACGTGGGAATGGGGCGTTACCCCGACGCCGTGCCGATCTTCGAGAAAGCCGTGAAACTGATTCCTGATGATGCTCAGTTGCTCGCCGATTATGCCGATGCCTTGGGTGTCGTCCATGGTCGTAAGTTGGAGGGGAAGCCCGAAGTCTTGATTCAACAGGCGCTGAAGATCGATCCACGCAATGTGAAGGCACTGATGCTCGCAGGGACCGTGGCGTTCAACCGCAAGAATTATGCGCGGGCGGCCAAAGACTGGGAACAAGCTCGCGCGAACCTTCCTGCGGACGTAGATCCGGAGATGACGCAGCAACTGATGGCTGCCATCGCAGAAGCCAAGAGTCAACTTGGGGGCGGTCAAGAGACGGTGTCCGCGTATACGGAACCGTCGGCGCAGGCCCAGCCAGCCGGGCAGACCGGTCAGTCTCGTGCGATCAGAGGTACGGTGACTGTGGCGCCGAGCCTGGCCGGCAAGGGATCCGCGACGGACACGTTGTTTGTGTTTGCACGCGAGATGAGTGGCCCACCGATGCCTGTGGCGATCGTGCGGGCGACGAAGAAAGATTTACCCTTTACGTTCCAGCTCGATGACTCGACCAGCCCGATGCCGTCCAGAAAACTTTCCGGCGCAGGAACGGTGGTGATTGTGGCCCGTCTGTCGAAGTCCGGCCAGGCCATGCCACAAAGTGGAGACCTGGAGGGGACGAGTGATCCCGTGAAGTCAGGAGTGGACGGGATTACCGTCGTCATCGACCGTGAGCGACCATAACACCCTGAAGCCCGCATATCTCTCCCTCCTGTCACCACGCTGCGCTAGCTTATGCCGCTGATCCTTCGCACAGGCACTTAGCTTGCCGCAGTCCGCCATAAAATTTAGTACACAAACTCTCTTGACATTTTCTGATGCATGCTGAGATACATGTGCGCGGTACGCTAAGGAGCCTGTCCGGCATTACCTTCGTGGCGAGGCGAAGGAGGTGCGGCTAGATGCGAGGCCGCAGGCCTGGAAAAACCGGATGCGTCTTCTCTGGAATACGTTGAGGATTTTTTCGGGCCGAGTACGTCGTAGATGGTCGCGGATCGTTCGCCGCAGTAGAACGGTCAATGCCGGACAGGCTCCTAACAACGCACTCACTCAAGACCATAAAAAGTGTCTTAAC
>DASVEA010000008.1:0-11236 GCA_036380815.1 Nitrospiraceae bacterium | reverse complement strand
TCTGTGCCGGTCGGCCGCGAGACATTGGGGCGACTGATCAACGTGTTGGGCGAACCAGTCGACGAGATGGGCCCCATCAAGACGACAAAGACCTATCCCATTCACCGTCCTGCGCCGCGCCTCGAAGATCAGGACACCAAGACCGAAGTCCTCGAAACCGGCATCAAAGTCGTCGATCTTCTCGAGCCGTACAGCAAGGGTGGCAAGGTCGGTCTCTTCGGCGGCGCCGGAGTCGGTAAGACCGTCATCATCATGGAGCTCATCAACAACATCGCCTTGCACCATGGTGGATTCTCGGTGTTTGCAGGCGTCGGGGAGCGGACTCGTGAAGGCAACGACCTCTGGCACGAAATGCAGGAGTCGAAGGTCATCGATCCCAAGGACTTCACCAAGTCGAAAGTCGCGCTGGTCTATGGCCAGATGAACGAGCCACCCGGCGCGCGTCTGCGCGTCGCGCTGACAGGACTGGCCGTCGCCGAATATTTCCGCGACGAAGAGAACCAGGACGTGCTGCTTTTCGTGGACAATATCTTCCGGTTTACCCAAGCCGGCTCAGAAGTGTCCGCATTGCTCGGCCGTATGCCGTCCGCAGTCGGCTATCAGCCCACCCTCTCGACTGAGATGGGGCAACTACAGGAACGCATCACCTCCACCAAGCGTGGATCGATCACCTCGGTGCAAGCGATCTACGTGCCGGCAGACGACCTGACCGATCCGGCGCCGGCCACGGCATTTGCCCACTTGGACGCGACCACCGTGTTGTCGCGGCAATTAGCCGAGCTGGGAATCTATCCAGCCGTTGACCCGCTCGACTCCACCTCGCGTATTCTCGACCCGCAAGTCATCGGCGAAGATCACTATAAGGTCGCACGAGGGGTTCAGTCTGTTTTGCAGCGGTATAAGGACCTCCAAGATATTATCGCCATTCTCGGCATGGACGAATTGTCGGAGGACGACAAGATGGCCGTGGCCCGCGCACGGAAGATTCAACGCTTCCTTTCACAGCCGTTCCACGTGGCCGAAGCCTTTACCGGCTCGCCCGGTAAGTATGTGAAGCTCAAAGACACGGTGCGAAGCTTCAAGGAAATTCTCGATGGCAAGTATGACCATCTCCCGGAACAGGCGTTCTACATGGTCGGCCCGATCGAGGAAGTGATTGCGAAGGCGGAAAAGATGGGAGTGAAGGTATAAGCAGGCGGGCGCTCTTGTGCTCGGTCGATGCGCGCACGTCAGAGCA
This sequence comes from Nitrospiraceae bacterium, assembly GCA_036380815.1. Lineage (GTDB taxonomy): Bacteria > Nitrospirota > Nitrospiria > Nitrospirales > Nitrospiraceae > Palsa-1315. Next base: position 9,999 of record DASVEA010000008.1, on the reverse strand, counting down.
TCCCGCTTGGCCCGCCTGAGAAGGAAGTAGAGAAGAAGATGGCAGGGAAGATTCTGCTAGAAGTTGTGACGCCGGAGAAGTTGCTCTTGAGCCAGCAGGTGGATGAGGTCATTGCACCAGGCTCAGAGGGTGAGTTCGGTGTGTTGCCGGGACACTGTCATTTCCTTTCTACGTTGCGCATCGGGGAGCTTCGCTATCGCGTCGGAGATCAGACCAACCACATGGCAATCCTCTGGGGCTACGCAGAAGTCACCCCGACGAAAGTCACGGTCATGGCAGAGATCGCCGAGAAGGCCGAAGACATCGATGTCGACCGCGCGCAAGCGGCGGTAGAGAAGGCCGAGCAGCGGTTGAAGGCTGGCGGTCTTCCCTCCGAAGTCAAAGAAGCTGAAATCAGTCTTGAAAAAGCCCGCCTCCGCAAGAAGATCGCCGACCGCGCCCGCAAGACTGGACACGCCTAATCCTCGCTCCATCCACACACGACCAGCATTTCGAACAATTCCTGTACTGATCCCTTGCTTCCGGAGCAGAAGAGGGGACGGGAGCGGCCAGGTGCCCTTCTTGCTCGCCGAGGCCGCACGATCAGAATGTGCTCCCTCGATGCGCGCAGTGAAAGACAGTCTGGCGATTCCTTTGAAGATGGAGATGGGAACAGAGAAGATCCTCTGGACGCGAGCAGTGGGAGGCCATCAGGCCCGCTCCGGTTGGCATGTCTCACGGCACAGTCCCTGACCCCAGTGCTTCCTTCCGACCACGCAACTTGACAGGCCGGCTGGATTTTGAGGAAATAAGACTCCGTCGTCGAAGGAGGGAGGCCCATGAAGACCAAAAAGCCTGACGCTAAGCGTGTGGAGGAGCGGAATCTGCCGCCCGAGCCTGAGTCCATGCAGAAGTATTCGGATGAGGTGAGGGAACGGATTGCGAAGAAAGCCTACGAACTCTATGAGCAACGAGGGCGACAGTCGGAGCGCGACCTGGAAGACTGGCTGAAAGCCGAGGAACTGGTCCGCAAGGAGATGAATGACACCCGTAAATGAATGAGCTCCCTTCTCCCTAGCCAAGCCGTTTCGCTCACTGGTCCAGCGGAGTGCCTTCGGCAGCCGCTGAGCTTGAGCGCTGGCGGCAGCAACGCCCTGGCAGACATCTGGTAAGCTCATCAGGAGCAAAACGAAACGAAGAACAACATGAATTGGTATCTCGAAGTTTTGAAGAAGTACGCACGGTTTGACGGGAGAGCTGCGCTCAAAGAGTATTGGTACTTTAACCTGTTCAGCTTTATCATCATCATTGTTCTTTCAGTCATCGACTTTATGACCGGCACGTTTAACGTCGATGTTGGTTTAGGTTTGTTGGGCGGCATCTACACGCTCGCCGTCTTGATTCCAGGCATAGCCGTTTCGGTGCGGCGGCTTCATGACACTGACCGCAGCGGTTGGTGGATCCTTATCAACGGGATTCCACTCATCGGCGTTATTGTCTTTCTTGTCTTTACGGCGCAAAACGGCACGCCCGGCGACAATCAATATGGTGCAAACCCGAAAGGAGGAACGGAATGACACCCGTGCTGCCCCCTTGCTCCCGTAGCAGAGAGTGGGACGGGGCCTGTTGATCTCCTGTGCTCGCGCAACGCGCGGTCGCGGACTCCCCTCGTTGGACGCGCGCAGTGGGAGATCAATCAGCCCCCATCCCTGAAAAGATAACGAGCAAGCTTAGACGGATCATGTGTAAACTCGCTCGACGGCCGCAGTGGGACCAGCACGGGTCCCATTCCAAGAGAGATAAGCAAGAGAGCTTGGAAGGACGGGAAAGGAGCCGCCAGACCATCCTTCTTGCTCGCAGAACGCGCACGATGAGTCAGTGCTCGTCCGATGCGCGCAGTGAAGGACAGTCTGGCGACTCCTTTGGAGGGGGAGATGTGGAACAGAGAAGACCCTCGCACGGGCTAATGGCACGTCTCGGCGTGCTAGTGGGTGGGCCGGGTGAGAAAGTCACGCGCAGTGGGAGATCAGCTAGCCTGCCCTCAAGGGAGAAGAGTAGGACGCGCGCATTCGAGGATCGACCAGGTCGCCCTATGAAGAGAGATACGAGCTAGCTTGGAGGGACCATCTAGAGTCGTGGTTGCTCGATGCGGGAAATGGGTAGAGCGGATGTATCACTCGAGCAGGAAGTGGTGGACCGTGCGGCGAGAACGGACTCCCGGCCCCATTGATTGTTCGCCAGTTGACTACAGCAACGCCAGCTGGGCCTGCGCCCACGCGTTGCCCTGAGCGGCGGCTTTCTCATACCATCCCCGTGCCGTCGCATAGTCCTGCGGCACACCCCACCCGTTGGCATACAGCTGCCCAAGCTGGGCTTGCGCCCACGCGATGCCCTGGGTGGCGGCTTTCTCGAACCATCCCCGGGCCGTCGTATAATCCTGCCGCACGCCCCGTCCGTTGGCATACAGCTGTCCAAGGTTGAACTGCGCCTGCGCATTTCCCTGTAAAGCTGCTTGCTCCCACCACTGTCGCGCCTTCTTAAAATCCTGTGGTACACCTCGCCCGTCGGCATACAACTGCCCAAGCTGGCTCTGCGCCCCCGCGTTGCCCTGGGCGGCAGCGATCTCGTACCATCTCCGTGCCGCCGTATAGTCCTGCGGAACGCCCCTCCGCCCGCTGTCATACAGCTGCCCAAGCTGGTTCTGCGCCGAGGCACTGCCCTGAGCGGCCAGCGTCTTCAGTTGTTGCAGGTCTACTTCTGAGATCGTCTCCGCTTGGGGAGCAGGGGCACGCCTAGCGGCCTGCGCCATCTGTCGCTGCATCACATCAAGGCCATTCAGACGCTCCTGTTGAGTGTCTGCCGTTGACGCACTCCTCGAAAATGTCGCCTGTTTATCCGTCTGAGTAGGTGTGTTGGACACATCATCCAGCACAGCCACGGCGTGGTGATCGTGATCTTCTTTGAACGCTAATGGCGCATTCCCCGGCAGCGTCGCATGTTCATCCGTGTGTGGAGGCTTGTTGGAAACAATAATTTTTGATCTTTTTGTGGTCGTGAAGACGAGGATTAGGGCAAACAGCATGGCTATTGCCAACATAGCCATGTGCGCAGGGGTAAAAAACTCATCTTTTTCTGGGGGGTTAATATCCCATTTCTCATTTCGCTCTGGATCGTAGCGAAACGTTGTCCGACAGGTGGGGCACGTCACTATGACAACAGTCCTCGCGTCGACTCGGAGTACCGCATTACATGCCGAATCGGGACATCGAGTAATACGAGCTTCGTTTCGTGTCGGTTTAGGTTTGTGCCGCTCTTGCCGTGCACCACCGGCACGTAGCCCATCATCATAGCGTTGTTTCAATTCAGGGTTGCTGAGCGTGTCGAACGCAGCATTAATTTCCCTGCTTTTCCGCTCTGCTTTCTTCAGAAGCGTGGGGCTATGGTGAAAGCGGTCGGGATGCCAGACTTGTAATAAGAGTCGGTAGGCTTGCGTTATCTCTTCGGGGGTCGCGGATTCAGAAATTTCCAGAATGGAGTAATAATTCTCCATGCTAGACGCTCCAATATAATGGACATGTGTACCTCGCAGGGACGTGTATTTTAAGAGGGAGGAGATCGAAGATGCAAGGATGGGGGAAGGAAGGGCACCCACATTGGTCCTGTGCTCCCGGAACGCGCGCCCTCAGAAGGGCCTCGTTCGACGGCCGCACTTAGACCAACATGGGTGCCCTTCCAGGAAAGGAAAAGCGAGCGAGCTTGGAGGGAGCATTTTGATGGATGACGGTCGTTCGATGCGCGCAGTAAAGGGCAGCCTCGGCCACACCTCCAAAGAGAGGTGTAGAGAGTTTGAATGCCTTCGTTCGACGGCCGCACGTAGACCGATATAGGTGCCCTTCCAAGAGAGTGAAAGCATGCGAGCTTGGGAAAACATTTCAGACCCGAAGAAAAGCCTTCCGGTACGGTTTCCTTATTCTCGTTGATTCATTTAGCCACACCACTTGCCTGGAGTCTAATCTTCTCCTCTACGCTCGCCATTAACTCAGCAAATTGTTTGGGTTGTGGTGCCGTTCTCGGATCGAAACATCCGGCATCCCTTAAAACGTACAAGTAATTGAACTCGACGAGCCACTTACTCTTGTTGGTTCTTTCTTCCGCAAGCGAATAGTAAATCTCGTGGAGAGGTATCTGAGGCTCTGAACGTTGTCGGGCTGTGACATCGCTGAGTATGGTTGCAACACTCTTTTTGTGAACGAGTTGCATTCCCATTGATGAGTTCATGAAAAAGACCAAGGCAGCACCAGCGGCGATGACCGCGAGAACGATCAAGAGGATTTCCATGGTTCCCGTCCTTGCTCATACAGCATTCTCAAGAACACCGAGATCTTGTGCGTGGAGGGAGAAGGGAAAAGGCAGCATGAGCAAAATGAAAAAGACGACCCACATGGCGAGCCTCGCAACGAGCGAAAACCAGTGCGCTCAGGCTACTCCCCGCCTGGAGATCATCGCAAACGGATCGGTAAAGGTTCCCAACACCGGTTTCCGATCTGACCGATACTCAACCCTGGAGGTCCTGTTTCAATCGTATGAGCAGCTGGTCCAATCGTTCCTGGTGAGGCAAAGCCACAGTGATGAACCCCACGCCTAGCTCACCATCGCGGTTCCAACGCACCGCTGCCCGCTCAATGCAAATAGGCGACGTCTCACCGGGCACGTCGAAGCGTAGGGATACCTGCATGCCCGAGTGGGCCTGACTGTCGGTCTTTGCACGGCAGCCACTCTTCGACAGGTTCATGATCGTACCGACCGATTCACCGCGCGGTTGACCAGTGAGCACGCTCTGAAAGTGCACGGGAAAGCGCTGCTGGCGACGGAGGTCCATAAAATCCTCGCATGAGGGTTCATATCAGGAGCATTGGTAGCGGAATAACCAGTGGGCGCAGCCTACTCCTTGCACGGAGCAGAGCGCAAGCGGGAGGAACGAGGGTGGAGTGGCCAGGTGTGCGAGGGCAGACTAGATGGGCTCCTGTGCTCGTGCAACGCGCGTTCTCCGAAGACCCTCGTTGGACACGCGCAGTGGGAGACCATCTAGCCCGACCTCAAGGAAGAAGATAGAAGAGCAGTGCATCGTTCGATGCGCGCAGTAAAGGGTAGCCTTGGCCACTCCTGAAAAGAGGGGTAGAGAGAACTGGAAGGGCCACGTTCGACAGGCGCATTGGGACCAACATGGGTGCCACCCCAAGGGAAAGAAGTAACGAGCGGGATTGGAAGGATCATTTTAGACCTGTAGAAAAGGCGCCAGACCCCTTTGAATGTTTGCGCGGTGATTACTTCGTCTCGCGAACAGGGAGGAGACGGCGTTCGGGGCCTCCGGGTTTGTTCTGATACCGTGCGACAAACATCTCGCCAGAGGTGCGGGCGTGATTCTCGGCATCCTCTCGCGTCGCAAAGCGAGCCTCCCCCACCTGCCACCACTGTCTCGCACTCATGCTCTCTCCTAACAACTCCGTCACCGACACCCTCAGCGCCTTCGCCAATCGCACCAGCATGCTCAACGAAGGGTCGTGCTGTCCCAATTCCAGCCGCGTCACGAACGTGCGCGACAGGCCGGCCGTAACGGCGAGCTGTTCTTGCGTCAGACTACGGCGGGTTCGCAGTCGCTGGAGCTGTTTGCCGAAACGCTGAATGGCGCGCATGGCACCTCAAAGAGGATAAGCCTTCACATCAGCGCAAAGGAATCGTTGCCAGGCGTTCTAGTCCCAAGGGAAAAGGAAATACCTGTTCCACCAGGAAGCGCAGAGGTTCCCCCCTAACGAACGGCATCCTGGCTTTCCTCATTCATCGACTTCCGCTCATCATGTTTGGAAGGTTTCACAGTGGAAGCTTTCTTGCCCGTCTCCTGCTTCGCGGCGGGAGGAGGGCTGGAGGCCACGCAGCCGGTCACGGTGAGCAAGAGCATGGAGAAGACTACCACCGTCACAATGGACGTGGGGCCTCCTTGATCCTGACGGTTCTTGGCGTAGCGAAATATTCTCATCCCGAAATTGCTGAGCACTCTTTGTACTGTGCAGCCAGGGGGAAGGAAGCGCGCATCAAGTCACTTTCTCTGAAGGGTCACTGCTAAGGTCATTCTTTGACTCCTACCACCTTTATTTATCTCATGGCGCGACCGTGCTCTTGACAACAGCTGTTATCAAGAGCACAGCAGGCCCGGAGAATGAAAATTCTTTACATGGGTTTGGCCGGGACTGAGTTGTGCCACTCGCGGCTTGTCACCATGCTTGATACTGCCCGCTAACATACAGGAAGCATTCCGTGACCTGTTACGGAAAGCGAACCTTAGCGAGCTGTTCCCCCTTCAATCCTTTGGAGATATTCGTGAGAATGTCTTTTGCTGTTACAGTTTGACCACTTGAACCAACCGGCAATTTCCCCATTTCAGTATGTATTGCCTCAGCGATTGGTCCTGGCATAATTTTCTGCTGCTGTTCCAGCGCACGACACACTCCAACGATAGCAAGAGTAAAGCCCGTTACGATGTCAGATAAGGCATGTTTGTCTTGATCAGTAAAAGACATGATTCCCTCCCTGGGTTGTTGTAAATGGATGATGCCTAGCGATAATTCGATGTTTCACTCTTTCAAGTGTTGCACCTGACTCTTGCGATGACCGAATCTTGTGAACCATGTTTGCAATCCGAGAAGCTACTTGTCCATCTTCATGTCCTTGTCACCCTCCATCATCTTCCCGTCCATCATCACTGTCTGGCCCTCCTTCAACTGCATTTCTTTCCCGTCCTTCATCATCATCTTGCCGTTCATCATGATCTTCGTGCCGTTGGACATGGTTGTCTCGCGATCCATCCGGCCAATCTCCTTCCCGTCCTGCATCCTCGTCATCTTGCCATCCTTCATCGTGACGCCATCCTTCTCAGCGGCCACAACGGAGGAAGCAAGGAATGACACGGACAAGAAGAGCCCAACAACTGCGAGTGTAACGGTTCTGTACGTCATCATGGCGTAACCCTCCAATTTCTATTAGTAATGAGTGGTGTGAATGACCTGTCTCGGACAACGTGGGCACTGGAGCGGCACGGAGGGCCTCGCCCGGATTGGAGGGACGTAAGACCGGCCTCGTTACCCGGTTGCCACTGTTCGACAGAGTCGAGATCGTGCCTTCTTCGTTGTAGTAGCGGCCGCAGGCCCACAGCCAAGATTCGAAGAATACAATCGTGCATTAACCGATCAGACATCGTGTCGCGATCTCCTCATAGCCGATTCTTCCAAATCTCCTCCCCGCAAGATGTAGCGCACTGGCCTAGAGCGTGATCCGCCGAAACGCTGGCCACGCGACACACAGCGCAGCCCACGACACCGGAAAGACACTCGCCCACAGGAGCCACGCCTGGCGGAAGCTAGGGTCAACAGTAGGCATGGCGTTCCTCTGCGGCGTTGTGGGATTTAACTGCAGCAGCCCTGACCGCTCTTGGACGTTCCCGCAGACTTGCCCACGTATTGCTCCGGATTAAGGTCGAACTTCTCTTTGCACTTGGAGCCGCAGAAGTAATACGTCTGCCCGTTGTGCTCGGTTCGCCCGGCTGCGGTTGCCGTTTCTATGTCCATACCGCACACAGGATCTTTCACAGTTGTTGCGCTTTTCATTATCATTTCTCCTTCGTGTGTGGAATTGTGGTCGATGATCGCTCAAATGTTGATTGCCGGCTTCAGCACCTTATCGTGCACTGCCCCTGTCTCGATCGGGAGTCACCTGTCTAGCGCAAAGGTGCAGATGACCACGAATAACGAGGCTGGCCGGCACAGACCTTAGCCGATGTGCCGGTAGGGATGCTGCCGACATGGCCGGCAGTATGAACAAGAACAGGCGAACGAATGGAGGAGATGATACGCATGGCGCTTTCCTCTTGCCCGATTTTCTTTCGCGCGCCCGGTGTCGCTCTGCTGGTTGTGCGGCTTGAACGGCACGATTTCCGGATGAAACGTACTGACGACTCCGTCTCACTCGCAATCGGATCTAATGGTTCTGACAGAACCTTCTCATTTCCGTGATGTCGAAGTCTGTTCAAAACAGCTCAGTTCGAGCATGCACCCCATCAGTGCCCTGTGGGGAAAAAAGGATGAATCAGGAAGAGATGGACAAATTGTTGTGCTCCGCTTAAATTGCGGACAGTTTATTGAACATTGCAAACCATCCATTCTGCAGAGACTCCAGCCCTCTTCAATTCTCCATTTCTCAAGCGACATCCGGGTGCATTCGCCGCATTGGTGAGCATCGTGAAGAACGCGTCCATCTCATCCTCCACCGCGCGCCGATCCCCGCGGTCCTCGGCGTCCCGTACCTGGGTCAACTGCTTCAGGGCAGAGGTAAAATCGGACGTGGGATAGTGCGCTTTGAAGTAGGAGTCCAGTGCGTTCGCGATGTCGTCCACCCCAGTGGCCTAAGCCGGAGCAACCATTGTTGTCGGTGCGCTGTGGCCAGAGGCGGGCTCCCTTCCCATGAATTCAGGAATGCCCGCTCCAGGCAAAAATCCGCCGCCTGTGTTGACAGTGCAGGGAGCCCGCAGATCAGCGCCAGCGATATGAGGATGACCGTGCGCCTGATGGACAGATAGGTTCTCATCACTGCACCAGCGACACGCCGTATCGAATACGACCCCGCTTCCCTGTCGGTCCGCGGAGCTCTTTCCGATTCATTTTGATCACCGAATCGATCACCTCACCACATATCAGGCATTGCCAGCCGGAGAAGCAGAGTGACGAACTTCCCGCATCCTCCAATCGGATGGTCACCATCAAACCATGACAACGAAGGCAGTTCATGAATTGACTCCTGGGCTTGACACAGCTCACGGTGTCGGCACACCCTACCGACGACTACACCCTCCACGAAGCAATGGCAGACGGCCAGGGCCACCACCCATCTGAACCTCATCATCCGGTATCCGAACGACGCCGTTCTGCTGTGTCAACGCGACACAAAGAGTGCGGAAGGAGTGCTTACGAGAAACTCTGGCGTTGGAGCGGCTGAGACTGGAGAATCGGTCGCGCGAGGAAGGACCAGGGAACGCGAGGGATGGGACAGCCAGCGGGGCTGAAACGTCTGGCATTCATGCTGCGCGTGAAAGGAAGCGTAGTCAAGCGGTATTATCGGGTCTGTGATAGTTCAATGATTCAGGCCGGTTGGGACTTCTGCCAAGACACGAGTTGGACCTGAAACGGTGAACTTATACCGTCCTCACCAACCGCTTTTGTTGTGCCCCACTTAAATTTCGGAAGTTATTGACTGAGAATGGTGAGCCGGCTGGGACTCGAACCCAGGACCCTCGCCTTAAAAGAGCTACTCCGGCAGTTACTACTGAACATGATCGAGTGAGACCAATTAATACGATCCCACTGAAGTCATACACTATTTCTTTCCTGCCACTATGACCATCTGTGACCGAGACATACCTCTGATCATCACCAAAACCGCTACCGAACCGCAACCAAAACCGCAACCATGAAAATCCTGCATTAACTTATATCTCGTTCGAGTCCTGTCTGCACACAGTGTTCAAAACCCCTCTCAAACTCAAGACCCCGGTAGTCGATTTTTCCAGGGCTTTGACGTATCCTCCGCCTGTTCCAAAAACAAAGCTTTCTTGGGTCATGGCAGAGAGTAAGGGGTCCAATTTGTCGCACGGGCGTTCCGAGGGCCCATGACTGGTGTCCACAAGTTGGCTTGGTATATGTTCTAGGCCTGTGGTTTCTGCACAAGACCTCATAGTGGCAGGGAGACACACGATGCACATCAGATTCCTGATCCCGTGGCTGGCGTTGGGGCTGCTCGCTGCCGGAGGCTGTTCGAAGGCGTATGAGATCAAGGTGCTCACAGATTCCAATCGGTCCGCCGAGTTCTCTTCGTTTCACACGTTTGCCCATTCGGGGATGACGGACAGAGGGCGAGAGATCGCGGCGACTGACAACAAATCGCCCTTGAGGGTGCGGGTCAAAGAGATGGTCAACG
>DASVEA010000007.1:0-3553 GCA_036380815.1 Nitrospiraceae bacterium | reverse complement strand
GCCGGCAGCGACTGCGGGATCGCCAATGTGAACATCGGTACGTCAGGGGCGGAGATCGGCGGCGCCTTTGGAGGTGAAAAGGAAACCGGTGGTGGACGCGAGGCCGGCTCGGATGCCTGGAAAACTTATATGCGGCGGCAGACGAATACGACCAACTGGGGTGACAATTTGCCGTTGGCTCAGGGGATTCAGTTTGGGGAGTAGAAAAGAAGTCATCAGTCAATGGTCACTCGTCAACGGTACCTGACAGACACTCTCGATCTGTTGACCAGTGACTCTCCGTAGTCAGGGAGGCAGCCATCATGGATCAAGGTGCTGAACTCGATGTGTTGATCGGCCGCATGATCAATGACTATGTGTTGCGCAATCGGGCTGCCAAGATGCTGCGGGACTCGTTGGACGAGGCGGGAGTCGGCTTCTACCCGGTCGCAGACCATCTGACACTGCGGACGCTGAATATCGACCGGCGTGCGGAGGAATTCACGAGGCTCGGGTATGGGTACGGCGAAACGATCGAGTATGAAGACTGGTATGCGAAGGTCTATCGGAAGGTTGGATACCCCGCGCTCTTCGTGGATCAAGCCTATCCCGATGATCGGGGCCGCACCAGCATCATCCCTGGGTGGGTCAAGACCTTCGGCGATCAGGTATTTCATCATGTGGCAGTGCGCGTGGAAGACATCGAGCAGGCGATTGAACGGTTGAAGGCACAAGGGGTGGCCTTTGTCGGCCAGATCGTCGGTGCCCGCGGTGGCCGGTTACGGCAAATCTTCACGGCGCCTGAAATGGTGGACGGTCAGCCCTTTTCCGTATTGGAACTCGCTGAGCGCCACGGAGGATACCAGGGGTTCTCGCCTCCACAGGCAGACAGCCTGATGAAATCGACCGTCAATCGAACCTGACACGGTTCTTCTCTCAGCGGCCAGTGCGGTCCGCTTTCAAGAGATGATGTTCCCGAGCCATCCCCCCCCGCTGTAATCGTCACGACAGCGATCCGAACACGTCTTCTTCCGGAGTCTGCAACATTTTCAGACCGGGAATTTTCAGCGCGCATATGGAGCCTGCGATTGCTTTCAGTGCATCGGGCCGGGCAAACCCTTTTCTCCAGGCTAGTCCGATCTGTCTCGCAGGAACTGGTTTGGCGAAGGTCAGTGCGGTGAGTCGCTTGATGCGATACTTGGGTGTGAGCGCACTACAAGGCAACACTGTGATGCCGAGCCCCGAGGCTACCATCTGGCGAATGGTCTCCAGCGAATTCCCCTGCATCCCTTCCGTGTCCGACCGGCTGAGCTCCGGGCAGGCATCCAAGACCTGTATGCGGAAACAATGGCCCGCATGGGGCAGGATCACTTTCTCACTTCCCAGCTTCCTGGAATCGACGGACTTCCTATTTGCCCATGAGTGGCCGACGGGGACAACCAATTTAAATATCTCTTCGTAAATCGGGTGTGTGGCGATACCTGGTTCATCAAATGGGAAGGAGATGATGATGGCGTCCAGTTTTCCATTTTTCAGCATGGCCGTCAGATTCACCGTGAGTTTTTCCTCGATCTCCAATGGCATGGCCGGCGCCCGTTTGTGAAGGATTGAAACGAGGTCCGGCAGGATATAGGGTCCGACGGTGGCGATCACTCCTAATCGAAACGGGCCGACCAGCTGATCTTTCCCCTGTGCCGCAATCTGCTTGGTGCGATCGGCCTCCTCCAGCACTCGCTGCGCCTGATGAACGATCCGTTCACCCAGCGGGGTCAGTGCAATCTGGCTCCGTCGCCGCTCGAAAATAGTCGCACCCAACTCAGATTCCAGTTTCTTGATGGCCAGGCTCAAGGCCGGTTGAGTCACAAATACCCGATCAGCGGCACGTCCGAAATGGCGCTCTTGCGCCACGGCGACGATGTACTGGAGCTCTGTCAGGGTCATCCGGTTCTTTCTAATTCATAAGCTGTGCTTATCGAGATGCAATATATTACCAATTAGACTTATTGTCAATGGCCGGTTATCTTTCTTGTAAGCGCGCGAGATGATCCGCAGCGAAGTTCACTTTACAACAAACAAAGGAGGGCGTTATGAGTGCAACGAGCATGTTCAAGATGGGACTCCTTTCCATGGTTGCCGCGACAGGATTGTTCGGAGCATCGAATGGCTTTGCGGCCGATGCGCATCAGAGAGTGGACGTCATCGGGACTCTCAATGAGAGGGTGGCGCAGTTGGACAGCATGAAGGCCAGGGGCGAGTGGATACGAGTGGACGTCATCGGAACCATCCATGGGAAAGAAGTCAAAGTGTCCGAAGGACCTGCGTATCCCTATACCAAGCCGATGAGCCGCTGATGCGTCGAGGGAGTCTGACTGAGGGGGGGCAACACCATGTCCCTCCTCCGTCCTCTCTCGGGCGGTGCAGAAAAAGGAGACCATCATGATGAAATATCCACCGGCGACCGGAGCCAGGGATCTCGCGTTTACATATCGGCAACGGACTTCGGAACTTCGTGAGATGGCCAGACATTTGGATATGGAAGTGCAGTAGTACTCCGGTCACTTTGGGCTGACCGATGAGCAAGTCAAGTTTAGTAGCGAGAAAGCCCGGCAAGTGTGGTTAGCAGCCGACGAACTAGATCAATTTGCCCGTGAATATTGCCGGCAGGTTCCGCGGGGACAAATGAGCTAGGTCGTCCAAGGGATCATCGACATGATGGCGGCACACAACGAACCTACCAACCCGAAGGAGAGTCGCTATGAGTAAAGACAAGAAGTTGACCACCAATGCTGGATGCCCAGTTGCCCACAAACAAACTGGAATGTGGTGGGACGCATTTCAGCGATCTCCACAAGTTCTTTGAGTCCCAGCGCAAGGAACCTGCCGATAACGTGGATGAAGTGGCAGAACTGGCTCGCGCTGTCGGTGTGAATGCGATCGGGACGCCCCAGGAGTTTCCCCAATATGCGAGGGTGAAGGAGCATCCTGCCCACTATCGGGCTAGTCGCGAGATGGTTGTCGATCTTCTAGGTGATCATGAAACAATCATTCGTCAACTTCGCGAAGATGTGCTGATTACGGCAGAGAAATATCATGACATGGGTACCAGCGATTTCCTCACCGGCATTCTTGAACAACATGAGAAGATGGGCTGGATGTTGCGGACGAACTTGGAAGAACAGTCTATATAGTCGTTCATACAGCACTGCATCTGGCAGCACAGTGACAGTGTTCTCACTGCAGAAGGGAGGAGATGGAAATGAAAAAACGAAAGATGACGGTATTAGCGTCTGTATGTGCAAGTGCGGCATTCGGGCTACTCATGGGAATTCCTTCCGGAGACGCACGAGGCGAAAAGCCGGCCCAGACCGCTCAAGGGGAGTACAAGCTCAAGATTCCGTTCGGCCTGGAAGAGACGGCCGTGGTCATTCCGGCCGACAATCCGTTGACGAATGAGAAGGTCGAGTTAGGCCGGTTGCTGTTCTTTGACAAGCGACTGTCGCAGGACAACACCATCGCGTGCGCGAATTGTCACCTGGCAAAATTTGCGTTTACCGACGGCAAGCCGGTCGCCACC
>DASVEA010000006.1:0-4442 GCA_036380815.1 Nitrospiraceae bacterium | reverse complement strand
TCACCTACCGTCTGGTCCAACGCGGCCCGTCGTTTCCCGAACAGCTCGATGTGTCAATAGACCGCGGCAGCGCGCAATACACGGTGCGCTCCCAAAGGGGGACGCAGGGGAAAGAGGACGTGCAGAGTGGGCAATTTGATCTGCCCAAGGATGTCTATAACGGCATGCTCATCATGGTGTCAAAGAATCTCCCGAAGGACGCCGACGAAACGGTGAGCGTCCTCGCGTTCACGCCGGCGCCGCAGGTCGTCCCTGTGCAGCTCCATGCCATAGAGGAGCAATCCATTCAACTCGGCGACCGCTCAGGCAAGGCGACGCAGTTCGGGTGTTCCTTCGTAAACTCGGTCTGATCGATGAACGGTGACGGACGACCATGGAGATTGTCTGATGAGGCACCTGTGGACAGTTCTCTGCTTCATACTAGCGGCCCTGTTTCTGAATGGCTGCGGCAACGTCAACGATGTGTCTGTCCCCAATGACGCACCAGTCGCCAATGCCGGCCCTGACCTAGGCAGCCTCATCTCCGGCACCCGCATCACGTTAAACGGCAGCGCCAGTACCGATTCCAACGGTACTCCGCTCACCTACAGCTGGACGTGGCTCAGCAAGCCGGCCGGCAGCGCCGCAGTCCTGGCGAATCCCACCAGCGGGACGCCCACCTTGACCGTCGACCGCGTCGGCGACTATGTCGTGCAACTCATTGTGAACGATGGCACGGTGAACAGTGCACCCGACAGCGCGATCATCAGCACCAACAATGTCGCGCCGGTGGCCAACGCCGGCCCCGACCAAGGCAGTAAGGCCCCGGGATCGCTCGTCACCCTGGATGGCAGCGCCAGCACTGATAGCGACGGTGATCCGCTCACCTACAACTGGACGTTGCACACCAAGCCGGCCGGCAGCGCCGCGGTCCTGGCGAATCCCACCAGCGTGTCGCCGACCTTGACCGTCGACCGCGCGGGTGACTATACGGCCCAGCTCAACGTCAACGATGGCACCGTGAGCAGCGCACCCAATACCGTGAACATCTCCACGGTGATTATCACGCCGTGAGGATCACGCCGGGCAGGCTTCGAGAAGGCAGAATGAACCAACCCTATGCCGACATGCTCGAGGCCTCGGGAGGTACCATCCTCTATACCTGGTCAGTGACTCCTGACTTACCAGCCGAGCTCACGCTGGCTCCTGCGACGGGAGTGATCAGTGGTACCCCAACAGCAACGAGTAATATTGACCATGATTTTCAGTTCGAGATTCAACCAATCAGACAATGACAAAGGAGCTCAGGCTTCGGATCAGGGAATCTGCTTGCCCTTTCATATCTACTATCCCTCCATCAGATCGCTGATCACTTGCTCCAAACGCTGGCGCTCAGGCTCCGTGATCTGAAAGAAGGCCTCCGCTCTGTCGTTCCCGCCATGTGCCTCAACAGACGGTATGGTTCCAGCAAGTTCCGTGAATCGGGTGAGGGAGGCAGGCGTTACCAGCGGCGGCCTGAAGCAAGGAGAGAGGATACGTCTGCGCAGGGCAGCGGCTTGGCAAACCAATAACCTTGCCCATATTCGCATCCGAGCGTGCGGAGGATCGTCAGATGTTCGGCGGTTTCCACCCCTTCGGCGATCACTTGCCGTCCCAGCTGATGCGCGAGGACGATGATGGTCTTCACGATGGCGAGCGCATCGTCGTCGGCCCCCAGCCGCTGCACGAACGACTGATCGATCTTGATGAACGCAATCGGCAGCTGCTGCAGATAGCTCAAGGACGAATACCCCGTGCCGAAATCATCCAGGCACGTTTGAATCCGCTGCGATTCGAGTTGCTTCAATACCTCGGTGACCGTGTCAGGGTTCTGCATCATGTCCGATTCAGTGATTTCGATCTTGAGGCTCGGCGGATCCACGCCGGTGGCCAGCAGCACATCGGTAACGAGCGCCGCCAGATCGACATAGGCGAATTGATGGAGCGAAAAATTTACGCTCACGGTCAGCGGACGAACTTTCGGGAACTCCGCGTGCCAGAGCGTGAGCTGCCGGCAGGCCTCTCGAAGGCCCCATTCGCCGATCTTCGGCATCAACCCCAATTCCATCGCCACCTCCAGGAACCCCTCCGGCTTGGTGAGCCCATACTCAGGATGCTCCCAGCGCAGCAACGCCTCAAACCCGGCGACATGGCCGGACTTCAAGGCCACGATCGGCTGATATTCTAGCCGGAACTCCTGCCGCTCCAGCGCCTGCCGAAGATCGGCTTCCAGCTTCAAGCGGACCATGGCCTGCTCATGCATGGCCGGATCGAACATCATGAACCCCCTCCGACCGGAGGCTTTTGCCCGATGCATCGCGGTCGTCGCATCGCGCAGGAGATGGTCGCTGCGCTCATACCCCGCGTGACAGCACGCGATGCCCATGCTGGCCGTAAGAAGCACCTGACGGCCTTCCACGGTAAACGGTCTGGCAAATTCTTGCTGGAGACGATCGGCCACACGCGTGGCATTGCCAACCGCTTTCAGGTTATCCAGCAGGAACGCGAATTCGTCCCCTTCCATCCGGGCCACCGTATCGGCTGAGCGCACGCGACACAGCATCCGTTGACTCACTTCAATGAGCAGGCGATCCGCCGCTGAGGGGCCCATGCCGTCGCGAACCACGCGGAACCCGTCCAGATTGAGAGAGAGCAGGGCAAAGAGATGACTGGATTGACGCCGGCTTTGCCTGTAGACCCGGTCCAACCGGTCCAGAAACAGCGCCCGATTCGGAAGGCCGGTAAGCGAGTCGTGAAACGTTTCCAGAAACAGTCGCTGCTCGGCCTGATGTTTTTCTTCGATCAACCGTTTTCGATCGAGCGCCTGTGTCACGGAATGACCCAGGCGGCCCAAGCGGTCTTTCAGCAGATAGTCAGTGGCCCCGGCCCGCATACATTCCACTGCCATCTCCTCACCGATGCAGCCCGACACGACAATAAATGGAATATCGAGCCCCCGCTCTTTCATAAGTCGCAGCGCATCGCGCGCCGTGAATTGCGGCATGGAGAAATCCGACAGAATGAAATCCGGCGGCTGGTCGAGTTCGCGAAGGTAGTCAGCTTGGGAATCGACGCGGCGGGAGGCCAGCTCGAACCCGGCTTCCTTGAGCACGTCGAAAATCAGCTCCGCATCAGTCAGCGAGTCTTCGAGGAGGAGGAGGTTGAGGCTCGTTGGCATCGTCGTCCACGGTTTCTACAAGGCCTTGCCTTCCGCTCGTTAAAATGCGTGAATGCCGACCCCGCTCATGCTAGTGGCTCAGTATAAACTGAGACGCGCAGTTGACCAACGAAATGTTAAGAATCGTGCGTCGAGGCACGAGGGAGCAGAGGAGAGAATGCGAGAGGTGAATTCTTTTGGCAGCTTCCTTGAGTGCGTCATGCAGCCAGTAATTCACGGAGTAGAGAAGTGAGAAAGGGGGATAGTTTTTCGGTTGCTTGACTGATTACTTTGGGGCGATCAATTCAAACTGGATCAATGAGGACGTGTCCTTACCGCGCTTTGATAAGGTAGACAGACCTTCTACAAGCTTGAGCACCCCGTCCCTGTCGGATGAATCTCTTGGAAACCATTCCTCATGGCAATGTGAACAAGACAATGACGTGTTCTTCCTGTTCGCCAACGGAACCCTGGTTGCTTTCCCGCATTTCCCGCAGGTCAAGCGTACCGCCGTAATATCCCCAATTTCAGCTAATACGCCGCTCAGGGGTGAGGGACGGACTTGTACCAATAAGCCCTGTTGTGTCTTGACCAACGTGGAGATGACCGTAGTGATGCGTTCGGCCACCGTGGGCTGGAGCGTGTCAAAGTCCACCCCGAACTCAGATCTCTTGACCCATTTGACGATGGCGCGATCGATCAGCAACGGCTCCGGGTCTCCCGGCACAAAAATTTGCAGGGCGAGCGCCAGCCCGACGGAGACCGGCGCATTCCCAGTCATATAGCTCCCGCTCAGTGACAGATCTTTGATGATGCCTTCACCGGTCATTCCGTCCCCAAGGTACCGCACCGGCACCAATTTCTTGAGTCGTCGATGCTTCCGCATGGTAAACCCGGCCATTCTCTCTCCTTCCTCTCGCGATCACGCCGCTACCTCAGGGTCTCCCCGGCGAGACCGACTGGCTTGTGTGACTCCTCCGCCCTCCCGCAGAGGTCGGGCTTCACCCGAGCGAAGGACCGCATGGATGAGACAACGCTCATCAGCGACAGGCGAGTTACCGAAGCTGATCCGTCGCTGCAGGGGTCAACGTCGCGGGTGACCGGCTGGACTTTCTCCGTTTCTCCATGTCCTGATCGATCGTCTTCAAGACATCCAACTGAGACTCGAGCTCCGCAATGCGCTTCTCTCGCTCTCTGATCTGTCGCTGAAAGGACTGCACGACACCGGAGTCGACCGCAGCCCGATCGCATCTCTTGTCCACCGTGG
>DASVEA010000005.1:0-3735 GCA_036380815.1 Nitrospiraceae bacterium | reverse complement strand
GCACACGAACGGCTGTCGAAAACCCTCGCTCTCGCAATCTTTTCCTCGAACGCGATTTCTTCCGTGGCCTATGCCACAGAAGAAATCTTACTGGTGTTGGTCCTTGCAGGAACCGCCGCCATTGCCTGGTCCATCCCCATCAGCCTTGCGATTCTCTTTCTCGTCGTTGTCCTGACCATTTCATATCGCCAAATCATCTACGAGTACCCGGAGGGTGGCGGGGCCTACATTGTATCCCGCAACAACTTGGGGGAACTGCCGGCGCTGATCGCCGCGGCGGCGTTGATGATCGACTATGTGCTCACAGTGGCCGTCAGTGTGGCGGCAGGCATTGCGGCCCTGACCTCAGCCGTACCAGTTTTGTTCGCCCATCGCGAAGCCCTCGGGCTAGTCACGAGTGTCTTCATTATCGTCATGAATCTTCGCGGCGTACGGGAGTCGGGGAAATTCTTCGCCGTCCCCACCTACTTTGCCATCGGTGCCCTCGGAGTGATGGTGGTGATCGGAAGTATCCAGGCCCTATTCGGACAAGGTGTCTCGTTGTCGCCAGACCACCAGACGGCGGTCGAAGAATTGACCCTGTTTTTGATCCTTCGATCATTTGCCGCCGGCTGTTCGGCTGTGACCGGAATGGAGGTGATTTCGAACGGCGTGAAAGCCTTTCGCAGGCCGGAGTCCCAGAATGCCTCGACCACCATGATTCAAATGTCACTGGTTCTGGCGACGTTATTTATGGGTATCAGCTTCCTGGCCTACCACTATGGGATTCTGCCCAAAACGGATGAAACGGTCGTTTCTCAATTAGCACGTATCACCTTTGGCACCGGGGCTCTATACTACGTACTCCAGATTGGGACGATGTTGCTGTTAGTCCTTGCCGCCAACAGCGCCTTTGCCGGCTTCCCCCATCTCGCTTCGATCCTGGCGCGCGACGGGTACATGCCCCGTCAGATGGCGACATTCGGCGACCGCTTGGTGTTCTCAAACGGGATCATCATTTTAGGGATCTTCGCCTGTTTCCTCCTGATCCTCTTTCACGGCGACACGCATGCCTTGATCCCGCTATACGCAGTCGGCGTGTTCATCTCCTTCACGTTTGCTCAAGCCGGCATGGTGCGTCGATGGCTGACCAAGAGGGGGCCCCATTGGCGAAAGCAACTGATTGTGAACGGCGTAGGCGCCGTCACGACCGGCATTGCCACGATTATCATTGCCAGCACCAAGTTTACACACGGCGCCTGGATCGTCTTCCTCCTCATTATCATATTGGTCTTGATGTTCCGCTCGATCCGCTCTCATTACAAAGCCGTCTCTGAACAGATCGCGCTCACGCGTGACCACCGTCCTCCACTTCCACGACGCAATATCGTCGTTGTTCCCATCAATGGCGTCAATCAAGCGGTCATTCGAGCGGTCGATTACGCACGCAGTCGTGCCGGCGAGATTCGGGCTGTGATGGTGGACGTGGATCCGGAGTTCACGGCACGCATACAAATCCAGTGGGCCCAATGGGGTTGTGGCGTCAATTTGATCGCTCTCCCCTCTCCCTACCGCTCTGTCATGGGATCCTTGCTCGACTACATCGAAGAAATTCTGGAAAAGGAACCCGACATCTGGGTGACCGTCGTGATCCCTGAGATTCTTCCCGCCCATTGGTGGCAGAGCATCCTGCACAACCAACGCGCGCTGCTCCTCAAGACGGCGTTGTTGTTCAAAGAGCGTGTCATCCTGACCGACGTTCCCTTCCACCTGAAGAGATGACGGTGAGGCGTGAGACGTAAAACGTGAAACGTCAAACCTGGGTTCGGACCTTTTGCCTTTTTACTTTTGTCTTTTGCCTTGCGCTTCCGGCGCAGCAGGCGCTCGCCTTCAAGATCACAGAGCCGGTGGAGGGAGGCAAACTAACGGCGGGGAAAACCGTCACCGCCCGTGTGGACCTCGGCAAAGATTCTGGCATTGTCCAGGTCCGTTACTATTGGTACAGCGAGCAGGCCGATACCTTGGTAGGACAGGAGGACGCCACAGCCACGGGATCGATCGTTGCGCCGGTGGCGCTGATCGGATTGTCCGACCATAATCCGGCCTTCGGCGGCCCATTGTCGGTCCCGAAAGACGGCATCGGGCCCATGCGCTTGCTAGCGGTCGCCGAGATTTCACGAGGCCGCTTGGGGACAAGATCCGTCTTCGATGAAATCTTTGTGAATGTAGAGCCCGCAGCCTCCCTCACCACTATCGAGTTTGAAACCGACAAACCCCTGCAGCTCGGACGAACGGGACAATCTTCTGCATTCGGCCACGTCGATTCCCTGGGCAAGATTTTCGAGCTCCCGGTCGTGGGCGAGTTCGCCGATGGCGTCACTCGACGCATCAGTTCCCCTGCCTCCGGCACGTCCTATCAATCGACAAATCCCAACGTCATTCGAGTGTTGCCCCATGGCCTCTTACAGATCGTCGGCAACGGCAAGACCGTCCTCACGGTTACGAACCGCGGCAAGCAAGCCTCACTTGATGTCGTAGTGACCGTGAACGACGAGCCCAATGAACCGCCGGTAGCCGACGCCGGATCGAACAAGACCGTGAAGGCTGGGTCGCAAGTGAAGCTGAGCGGATTGAAAAGCCGCGATGCCGAAGGCGAAGCACTGTACTATGCGTGGAGTCAGGTACGTGGCAGCAAGATCGCGCTGCTGGACGTGGATAACGCCGAAGCATCATTTCTCGCGCCAACCGTGTCAGAGAAACGGACCTATCGGTTCAAGCTGAGAGTGACGGATAAAAAGGGGGCGGATAGTGCGCCTGCTTATGTCGATGTGGTTGTTGAACCCTAAGAGTCAGGAGCGACTGGGACGCTATCCTTGCTCGCACAACGCGCGGCCTCCGAAGGCCCTCGTTGAACGCGCGCAGTTGAGAGCATCCCAGCCGCTCCTACCTATGGACCGCTAGCTCAACCCGACCATCCATATGGCGGCACATTTATCAAGAGGGTAAAGCGCGGAGAGCCCCAAATCCGGCCTTGTTGGCTGACCTTTTTGAGCAGCCTATTTCTATTTCCCAGATATAGCTCAAGTTGGTTGAGGAATTCATTGCTTGTTGCAATGAGTCTCATAGACCGTTTAGTCAACATACTTTCATAGTTAGTGATACTGACTTCGCTAATCTCCTTGTCTACACAGGTTTGTTTCAAGGGTTTGCCCTCACGAGTTCTTTCCCCTACACTGACAGCATTACAAGACGCAGGATCCTAAGCGAAGGAGCCGATCATGGCAACGCTCACGATCTCCCTCTCAGATGAAGAAATGCGGCGGTTGGAAGCGCTGGGCAAGCGCGAGGGCCTGACCGTCGAGCAGATGGTGCGCCTCGGCATCCACGACTTCATTGGCCAGCCTGATGACGCGTTCCACGCCGCTGCCAAGCGTGTGTTGGAGAAGAACGCCGAGCTCTACCACCGCTTCTCGTAAATATCTCCCATTACAAAATCACGCTTTGCTCATTCGCACTGACCGTAGGTCTGGCGGACTTGGTGGAGTTCTTTCACATTGCGGGGAGGGCTGGGCTGACCTTTGTTCTCGGCTTTTGCCTTTCGCGCTTGTCTCGCTCGTCCCGCGCGCTTCGCTAATACGCATCCGCATGCATGCCACCGCGTACACACCAGGCATGGCCGGTGTGGGTCTTACTGTCGTTGTCCACGAAGCCAATGCCGAAGTACACGAACCACGCGTCGGAGCGATCCTCGGCACT
>DASVEA010000004.1:0-2309 GCA_036380815.1 Nitrospiraceae bacterium | reverse complement strand
GCGAGATCCCATCGAGTGTGGTCGTTTCTGCCACGACACCCGCCGTTGATGGCGACTTCCCTGCCTCCGAGGTCGCACTGGCTGATGTATCGTCCCATGTCTCAGCGATACAAGATCCGGATCTCCGCTTGCGGTTTACAGAGGTGATATCGAAATACCCTCCTCGGGCTCCAACTCCGCCGGGATGGGGTCCGTCACGAGTCCCTTGAACAGAATGCGCGTGGCATCGGAGACCTCGTGGGCCTTGGGCATGGGGCCCATCCCTCCTTCCTCTTCCTGATCCTGCAGCCGATAGTACCCCCGCATCGCCTTCTTATAATTCTTGGCCACCACCGCGTCTCCCGCCACATATTTCTTCAGCATCTCGGCATCAGCCCACCCGTCATCATCGAACACATACACGACGATCCGCCTGTACCATCCGCCCGGGTCGCCCGGTGTCGTAGGTTGAATCTTCATCGAAGCAAAATGGTGCGTCTGGCGACCGACCTTACGAAAACGCTTCACCAAGGTTTCAATCCCCTGGTCGGTCGTGTCCGAAGGCACATGAGTCGCGACGATGTGGTCGACTTGAGAGCCGACAGTATAGGGAGGGATCGATCGATCGGGACGGCTCAGATACATCCCGCCCCAGATCAGGGTGAAGGACCCGATGAGGACGCCGAGGGCCATCTTGACGACAGTATCCAGCGGCTTCTTGAGCTTTTTCTGCTTGGATTCGGGAAGGGGCGTTGGAGAAGAATCCTGCTCTTTCATGGAAGGCCTGCGCTAACGAACAAGGCGTACGATGTCTCGCGAATCCGTTACCCGCCGCCTTCCTCGGGGAGCACCTCGGCACTTTCCGCCAAACGCGCGACGGCCACGACCCGGTCGCCCTCGCCCTCGAGATCGAGGATCCGAACCCCCTGGGTGTTACGGCCGATCTCACGGAATTCATCCACCTTGCACCGAAGCACCTTGCCGTGAGCAGCCATAAGCATAATCTCATCGCCGTCTCGGACTTGAAGAAACCCGACGGCGAGTCCGTTGCGCTCATTGGTCTTCACGCTGATGATGCCTTTCCCCCCGCGTCCCTGGACGCGATACTCGTTCACCGGTGTGCGCTTTCCGTAGCCACCCTCCGTGACCGTGAGGATTTGGGTAGTCGAGTCGGGAGTGATGGTTTCCATGCCGATGACTTCGTTGCCTTCCTCAAGCGTAATGCCGCGCACCCCGTGCGCCGTGCGTCCCATCGGGCGGACGTCGTCCTCCTTGAAGCGGATCGTAATGCCCTTCTTCGTGCCCAACAGGATTTCCCGCTGGCCGTCGGTGACGTGCACGCTGATGAGCCGATCCCCGCTATCCAACGACAGCGCAATGATGCCTCCCTGGCGGGGATTGCCGTAGGCCGAAAGTTCGGTCTTCTTGATGATGCCCTGCGCGGTCGCCATCACGACGAACTGGTCTTCGCGGAACTCTTTGACCGGCACGGTCGCGGTGACCTTTTCATCGCCGGAAAGCGCCAGCAGATTCACGAGCGCTTTGCCCTTTGCAGCCCGCCCGGCGTCTGGAATCTCATGGACTTTCAGCCAATAGACCTTCCCGGCGTCCGTGAAGAACAGAAGCGACTCGTGCGTGGACGCGGTGAACAGGGTCACGACAAAATCCTCTTCCTTGACCCCCATCCCGATCTTTCCCTTGCCTCCGCGCCGCTGCGCCCGGTACAGAGTGACCGGGTTACGCTTGATGTAGCCGGCGTGCGAGATCGTGACCACCACTTCTTCGTTCGCGATCATGTCTTCCAGGGTGATCTCCGCTTCTTCTTTCACGATCTTCGTGCGGCGGTCGTCCTTGTAGGCCTCGCGCACCTCGATCAATTCATCCTTGACGATCGTACGAACCAGCGCTTCGCTGCCCAGAATCGATTTGAGACGCTCGATCTGCTTCAAGACCTCTTTATATTCCTCGATCAGTTTGTTGCGCTCCAATTGCGTGAGCCGCTGGAGGCGCATCTCCAAAATCGCATTCGCCTGGATGTCGCTCAGCGCAAACCTCCGCATGAGGCCGGCGCGAGCTTCATCGGGTGACTGCGCCTGCCTGATCAAGGTGATCACCGCATCCAGATTATCGAGTGCGATTTTGAGTCCTTCGAGGATATGGGCGCGCGCCTCCGCCTTGCGCAGCTCGAAGGCGGTCCGACGGACGATGACCTCGCGCCGGTGCTCGATGAAATACTGCAGGATCTGCTTGAGGTTCAACACTTCCGGCCGGTTGTTCCCCAGCGCAAGCATGATGACCCCGAAGGTCGTCTGGAGTTGCGTGAGCTTGTA
>DASVEA010000003.1:0-2497 GCA_036380815.1 Nitrospiraceae bacterium | reverse complement strand
TCACGCACCACCGCCTGTGGCGCGGACCGTTCCCAATATATGCAAAGCCTTTCCGTCGCGATCTCGAATGATCTCACCAGTCCAGACAAACCACTGGAAGCTGCCGTTCTGTCTCATGACACGGTGCTCAAACACCACGTCGCTGCCTGGTTGATCTATCGCCTGGCGCATTGTGCGCGCCATCGACTCCCGATCCTCCCGGTACACGAGCTCCAGCAAGTCGTTCTGTGTGCGAGGCCGCGCCCCGTCCGATAAACCGAGGAACCTGTCGACCTGCGAGGACCAATAGATTTCATCGGTGTGGAAGTCCCAACTCCACGTACCCAGCTCTGCCGAGTTCAGGACAAGGTCGAGTTGTTGTTCACGAGTTCGGAGAAAGTGTTCGACGCGTTTCCACTCGGTAATGTCGGTGGAGATGCCACAAGTCGCATAGGGTTTGCCGGTATGGTCGCAAAGCGGGAATTTGACTGTGATGGATAATCGGAGGCCATCGGAATGGGGTGCATATTCCTCAAATTCGACCGGAGCCTTCCGCTCCAACACCGTCATATCGTTGGCGCGGAACGCATCGGCGATTTCCTTGGGGAAAATTTCGTGATCGGTATGACCGATAATCTGATCCGTGGTGAGGGAAAAGCGCTGTTCGAACCGGCGATTGGTGAGAAGATACCGGCCGGCTGTGTCTTTCACATAGATCTGGGCGGTGGTGTTGTTGATCACATCTTGCAGGAGTTGCTTGCTCTGGCGAAGCGCATCCTCCGCTTGTTTGCGATTAGTCACGTCCTGGAGGGAGCCGGCCATACGGGTCATCCGGCCGGTCTCGTCCCAGATCGCTTGGCCGCGGGCGCGGAACCAGCCATACTTTCCTCCCTTGGTGAGAAGCCGGTATTCCACGTCGTAGGGATCGCGTCGTTCGATATGGGCGGTCAAGGCAGCGAAGACACGGTCGGCATCCTCGGGATGAAGCCGGGAAGCCCAGCTCTCCAAGACATCGGGAAATTCTTCGTCGGTATAACCCAGCATGATCTTGAGGCGAGGCGACCACCAGACCGGTGTGCGCGGAGAATTCCATGGTTCGTCGGGAAGGACCTGCCCATCCCAGAAGCCATCATTGGAACCTTGGATCACGAGCGCCAAGCGTACTTCGCTGGCGTGCAATAATTCCTGGATGCGCACCTGGTCTGTAATATCTCCGGCCACGCCGACGATGCGATAGACGACTCCGGAGGAATCGCGGATGGGGAACGCGCGATCGGAGATCCACCGGAGTGATCCATCGGGTCGCAGAATACGATACTGCTCGTCGTAGGTCCCGACCACCTGCTTGTGTATGGAGGCGTCAAGGACGCGGGCCCGATCCTCGTGGTGGATTGCATCGAGCCACGATTGAGGGGAGGCGTACAGGCTTTCGCAGGATCGTCCCCAGATCTCTTCATAGCCTGAACTGATATAGAGCATCTGCTGTTTCGCGGGATCGGTCATCCAAAAGACTTCACGGATATTTTCCGCCAGCTGGCGGAACCGCTCCTGACCTTCCTCCACCGCGCGCTCGGCCTTCTTGCGCTCAGAGATATCGCGAATGATGCCGCTATAGTAGGAATTCTCCATACTTTTCCAGGTGGCCAGGGAGAGTTCGATGGGAAATTCCGTTCCGTCTTTCCTGAGTCCATGCACCTCTATGACAGATCCCATCATGCGGCTAATGCCCGTTGACTCCATGCGAGCGAGGCCTTGCTCGTGAGCGTGGCGGTAGCGCGCCGGTATCAGCAGAGTGAGAGGTTGTCCGATCACTTCTTCATCGGCGTAGCCGAAGAGCGCCGAAGCAGACCGATTCCACGAGAGGATCAACCCGCGATGATCGGCCACCACGATGGCATCGGTGGCCGACTCCACCAGCGAGCGGAAGCGTTCTTCGCTTTGGTTGAGGAGGTGCTCCGTCCGTTCGATCTTCACGGCGAGGTCCTTGACCCCGATGGCGCGACGGAGCGTGTGCCGAAGTTCCTCCCGATCGTATGGTTTCGTGAGATACGCAAACGCCCCTTCCATCAGCGATCCCACGGTGCGATCCCGTGAGATATCGGCGGTCACGATCACGACCGGGAGAGAGGAGTCCAGGCGGTGAGATTCTTTCAAGACCTCGAGCCCATCGCCGTCCGGCAGGCTCAGGTCCAGCAAGATGGCGCTGAAACGATGGACTCGAACGAGTTCGATGGCGCCGGCGACGGTGCCGGCAACGGTGACGGCGTAGCCATCATGCTGCAACAAATCCTGTAACCCGATGACGAGGTCCGGGTTATCTTCCACGACGAGAACGGAATAGTGAGTCGTTGCGGCGACCATGGGGACCTCAGGTGCCTGGAAGTTCTGAATTACACTGTACATCATCGTCAGTTTACATTCAGAACACAGAACTTAGAACCCAGAACTTCTCGATGGGCCGGACGCTCTTCCCGCGTCATGACGCACCTCACCGGCAATCAACAAGTACGACAAGTAG
>DASVEA010000002.1:0-2957 GCA_036380815.1 Nitrospiraceae bacterium | reverse complement strand
TCCGCGCGCCAGTCTCGCGACGCGGCTCAGCGATTTCGCGACGAACCGTCATGAATAGTGCGGGCTAGCCCACATCATGCCGAGCACTGAGTCCAGCCGCAAGACGCTCTACCTGATCGACGGGAGCGCCTATATCTATCGTGCGTTCTTTGCCCTTCCGGCCCTGAATAACTCCCAAGGCCTCCAGACCAACGCCATCCTCGGTTTTACGACGACGCTGCTGAAGATCCTTCGTGAGCGGAAGCCGGATGGTCTCGTCGTGGCATTTGACGAGAAAGGTCCAACGTTGCGCCACGCGGAGTTCACGGCCTACAAAGCGCAACGGCCACCGATGCCGGAAGGCATGAGCGCCCAGATTCCGTACATCCATCGCGTGGTGGATGCCCTCAACATTCCCGCCGTCCGGCAAGCCGGCTACGAGGCGGATGACTTGATCGGCACGCTCGCGCACCAGGCCGAACAGGCCGGCTTCGACGTTGTCATCGTCACCGGCGACAAGGACATGTTCCAGCTCCTGACGCCCCACGTGCGCATCTACGATCCGGTGAAAGACAAGTGGTTGGGCGAAGCGGAATGCCGCGAACGCTTCGGCGTGGAGCCGGCGCGCGTCGTGGAGATCATGGGGCTCATGGGCGATGCGACGGACAATATTCCCGGCGTGAAGGGCATCGGTGAGAAGACGGCGATGAAGCTGATCGCCCAGTTCGGCACGATAGAAGAACTCTTACGCCGTGTGGAGGAGGTCACGCCGCCTCGGATCAAAGCCCTCTTGATCGAACAGGCAGAAAGCGCCCGCCTCAGCCGGAGGCTGGCGACCATCCAACTGGATAGTCCCGTGGCATTCGATGCCGGGACCTATCACATGAAGCCTCCCCACCAGGACCAGCTGATCGATTTGTTGCGCGAACTGGAGTTCACCACACTCCTCAAATCTTTTCAGCCGACGTTCAAACAAGCTGAGACGAACGCAGTTGAAACGGAGCTCGTTCAGGATGAACCGTCCGCGCAGCGATTTGTAGAGGGATTGCCGAAGGGCGGCGTTCTCGGCCTCCAGTGTCTGCTCTCCCCTGGGCCAGGTGTGCAGGCGGAGCTATTAGGAATAGCGCTGTCTACGGGAGATAAGACCGCGTTCATTCCGCTCGACGTCCGAACCTACATGCGGCCCATCACATCGTTGCTGCACGACCCCACGAGAACCAAGGTTGTCCATGACCTCAAGGCGGCCTTGCTGATCTTTCACCGCATCGGGCTGACCGTCGCGGGCCCCTACCTGGATACCATGGTGGCGGACTATCTGCTTAATCCCAACCGCCGCGATCACCAGCTTGAGACCATCGCGTTGGAAGTGCTGGACCATCGGCTTGGGACCGGGCAAAAAAACAGCGCTGCACCGCAATCCCTTTTCGACGAGGACCGCGGATCGCAAGAGGAGACAGCGGAGGCCGCGTCGGTGCTGGCCAAGCTTGCTTCGCCGTTGACAGAACGACTATCGGAACAGGGAAGCCTCACTCTCTTCACCGACGTGGAAATGCCGCTGGTGCCGGTGTTGGCCGAGATTGAGCGGAACGGGTTTTTATTGGATGTCGAAGGCCTGCGCGCGCTCAGCATAGAATTGGAACGGGACCTCGACCGGATGATCAAGGCAATCGAAGGATTGGCCGGCGGCGAGTTCAACATCAATTCGCCAAAGCAGCTCGCCACGGTGCTTTTCGAGAAGTTGGGGCTCAAACCGATCAGGAAAACCAAGACCGGGTACTCGACCGATGAAGACACCCTGACGCAACTCGCCACACAACACGAATTGCCCGCGCAGATTGTGAACTATCGGAGCCTCAGTAAACTCAAGTCCACCTATGTGGATGCACTACCGGAGTTGGTGAATCCGGAGACCAAGCGGCTCCATACGTCGCTCAACCAGACCGTCGCGGCGACCGGCCGGCTCTCCTCTACAGAGCCGAACTTGCAAAATATTCCGGTGAAGGGCGAGTATGGATTGCGAATCAGAGAGGCGTTTATCGCGCCGACAGGCCACACCTTGCTCTGCGCCGACTACAGCCAGATCGAGCCGCGTATTCTCGCGCACCTGTCGCAAGATCCGCGCTTGCTCGCCGTGTTTGCGAAGCGCGAGGATATTCACATGGCAACGGCCATGGAGATTTTCGGTCTGCCCTCCAGTCAGATCACGCGAGACATGCGACGCGTAGCCAAGACGGTCGTCTTCGGGATTGTATACGGGATCAGTCCGTTCGGCCTGGCCTCGAATATCGGCGTGTCACAGGCGGATGCGAAGAAATATATCGAGACGTTCTTTGAAAGGTTTGCAGCAGTGCGCGCGTTGATGGACCGGAATATCGAAGAAGGAAAAACGAAAGGCTACACGACGACGATCCTCGGCCGGCGGCGCCCGATTCCCGAGTTGCAGAGCGGCGATCCCGTGCAGCGTGGATTCGGCGAACGCATGGCCGTAAACAGTCCGATTCAAGGTTCAGCGGCAGACTTAATCAAAGTGGCGATGATCAACGTGAACAACATGCTGCATCACGAGATGCCACACACGAAAATGATCTTGCAAGTTCACGACGAATTGATCTTCGAGGTGCCGGAGAAGGAATTAGAAGAGGCGAAGCAACTCGTGAAGACAGAGATGGAAGCGACGGGGAAGAAGCTAGGATTGTCGGTGCCCTTAAAAGTCGATCTAGGGACAGGACACAACTGGCGAGTGGCGCATCCGTGATAGAGAACAAAGGGAGGTGAGATATGCAGAACGTACGTCTTTCGGTGGCGTGGTTGATAGCAGGGGTCAGTCTTTGTGCGTTGGGGTTCCTGTTTGTGACTGGGCAGCCGTTTGCAGCGAAGGCACAAGAGCTGAAACGGTTCCAGTACAAAATCGTCGAGGTGCTTCCAGACACCCAGAATATGCAAACAACGCTGAACGAGTTCGGAGCGAGCGGGTGGGA
>DASVEA010000001.1:0-2830 GCA_036380815.1 Nitrospiraceae bacterium | reverse complement strand
GGTTGTCGCTCGCCGTCTCTTCAAAGAGCCGCACCTGAACACTCTCAATGGTGTTGAGTCCGCCCGCCGCCTGCATGGCTAAGAGGTTTGTGAGTCCTGGCGCGACACCGGCATGAATCAACGCGAGCCGATTTTTCTCCCGGAACAGGCGGTCGAACCGATTTTGCTCAGGCCGAAAGGGGCTCTGTGTGAGGTGGGATGCCGTATCGATGTAGTGGGAGCGTAACTGGAGGGCGGCACGCAGGATCGTCTTGTTGAAAACCGCGGGGCAGGCGTTCACCAGGAGAAGGCAGCCCTTCGCTGCCTTCACAATACTACACGGGTTTCGAGCATTGACCCGTTGAATCACCAGGGTCGAGTGCTCACCAAGAAAGGCGCGGGCACGGACGGGATCACGATCACCGCACAATACTTCATGACCTTGGCGAATCAGTAGTTTGGTAAGCAGCGACCCCATCGCCCCGACGCCAAGAATAAATACCCTCATGGGGTCGAGACTGTACCATGACTCAACGGGAACATTGACGGTCATTCCACACTTTCTCGTTACCTGCCTTTTGGATCGTGAGGCTTACCCTGCGGCTTACGCGGAAGTTCGAATCTCCAGGTGATCGAGTCTTCCTTCATTCTCCAACAATGAGGAGTGGTCAGGTTGCCCGCCCGTCTCCCGCAGTCCCAACGACACCCAAAAGAACGGCGCAACCCGCTCATTCGTAAGAAGTAGGGAGGCGCACATTCTGGCGTGCCATCAATTGGGATTGTTAGTCCCCAAAATCAGACCCGCTATCCCACAGAACACGGCGAATAAGACAGCCAAGACAATCACCGGTGCCATGATAACCTCCTAGGTTGATGGTAGATTCAACGGATGGCACTGTTGTGAAAAGCAATAGCTATGCCCAATCTGACGAGCACTAACATGCACTGAATGATGCGCTAATCAGAAGATTGACCGGGAGGAATGGCAGCGCCATGGGGAAATCTACCCCGCAGATCCAAACCAGATGGCGCGTTTATCCTCACCGCTCTATGGCGGGTTGCTACCCGATGGAAATGTCAATCAGGCACTTATCAAGCAGGGCTGGTGCTGGTGGTATCGGAAATACGCTCCGGGGAATAGCGAATTAGCGAGGGGAAAGAAGAACGCATGAGAGGCCAGGATAGGCTTGTGGGCTGATCCGCAGCCTGTTAGAAGAGAGGATGGTGAGGGGCACTTCCCGCCGGAACGTGATCGGCAGCTCCTCCCGCATTGCCTAGGAATCGCCACCTCCCTTCCTCTTTGACGAGGTAGTGCACCTCTTGCACCCAGCTATCAATGGTGATGGCTTTCCCCGTCTGTTTCTCCGTCCCGTGGAGCCCTCCGGTGCAAGTCACATACGCTTTCCCGGTGCTGTCGGCCTGGACCAGTTTCAGCTCGGTGAAGACATGGGATGAACTGATGTCCCGGTAGTGTAGGAAGACTTCCTCCCATATTCGGCGCACATCCGAACTTTTCAAGCCATGATAGTTGTAAGTCGTGGCGTAGAACTTCATGAGCGCTTCGAGATCGGCCTTCTTGACCGCCGCTTCGGCTTCATTGAACGCTGCCACCAACTCCCTGATGACCGGCTGATCGGAATCCGTTCCCATACCTGGTGCAAATTCCACGGCTGCGGCGACTGGAGTCGGCGGTCGGCATTGGGTCAGGATCAGGGTTCCTGCCAGGATCAGTACGATCTTGATCACGCCTCTTCGCTTCATGATTGTAGAGTGACGCAATGCTGATGCCATCGCTACAAGAGTGGGAAACCCTCGATGATCCAAGCGATCTGCACGCTTCATCTCCCCTTCGTTGACCCCCGAATCAACAAGATGATGCCTAACTCCCCACGTGACACTGCCTCTCTGCCGCAAAACGCTACGCTTCATAGCGCTCTATGGCCCAAGATCAGCAAGGAACCACAGGCACATCTAATGCACTCCGAACTATTCGTGCTCGGGGAACTACGGGAAGTCTGTACGCAGTCGAGCGATCAATTTGTCATGAACCGCGCTCACGCGCGCAACAAAGGAGGAGTCCCATGTCCGTCGCGAAGATCATCGAGTTGAGTGTCGAGTCGCCGAAGAGTTTCGAAGATGCCATTCAGAACGGGATCACCCTGGCATCCAAGACCGTACACGGCATCAAATCGGCTTGGGTAAAGGAGCAACATGTGGTGATCGACAACGGCAAGGTCGCCTTGTACCGCGTGGGCCTGATGGTGACGTTCGTGCTGGATTGACGAGTCATGGAGGAAGTAGGGCCCTAACAGGCTGAGAAAAACCATTTCGGCGCAGCAGTAGGGCGTCATGCCGTCTCACGAAGAAAGGGAACGTCTATGACTGTACGGTCAGGAGGCACGGTCGGGGATTTCATGCATCGTAACTTGGAGGTCATCCCACCCGAGACCATGATCGTGGAGGCCGCCGAGCGTATGCGGGAGAAAAGCCTTGGTTCCCTGTTGGTAGAAGCGACCGATGCGGAGGGCCGCATGCCCCGCAGGTCGGGAATTGTGACTGAGACGGACATGACTCGGAAGGTGCTCGCCAAAGGAATGGATCCTTCCCTTACGATGGTAGATCAGATCATGACCAGTCCGCTTCTGACGATCACGCCGGATCGCCCGATGCTGGATGCGAGCCATCTCATGGAAGCGAACCATATCCGCTATCTCTGCGTCTCGGACAAGGATGAAATCGTCGGGATCATTTCGATGCGAGATCTCGCGCGTCATTTTGTCGATTCAGAAGGGGGTCCCATCCGTGACCTTGACAATGTATACCGGCCCCTCAGCGTGCTCATGCGAACGAC